>NZ_JABKCA010000025.1 GCF_013166655.1 Lentimicrobium sp. L6 | reverse complement strand
CCTCTTTAGATTATCAAAGCTTTTTTCGTAGTCCCCATAAAAATTAACTTGACCCGTTGTTTTTGAGTAATTTTAAAGAATAAACTTCCAAGGATTCAACTTATATTCGAATACCAAATTTAAGAATAATTTGCTTAACCACAAAGGGCTCCATTACTTTAGCACCCTTTAGAGTTAAAGTCTTAGTAATGAAAATATTTTATTCTCCATCCCTATTCAATACTTCTGGAAAATTTGATTTAAAGTGCAAGTCCATTTGAGGAAAGGGTATCAAAATGTTATTTTTAGAAAACTTTTGATTAATAATTCTTCTAATATCACTCTTAACTTTATTGATTCGGTATATGTTTTTACTAAAAAACAAAACCTGAAAATCTAATGAGGAATTTCCAAAATTCACTAGTCTGGCCTCAGTCAGCTCTCTATCTGTTACATCTGGATGTTCAAATGCGCTTTCTTCTAAAGTTTTTATCACTAAACCCACATCGGAGCCATAGGCTACACCTACATCAATTCTAAATCGAGTTTTCTTAGTTTGATGACTCCAGTTTATGACTTTATTGGTCGTAATTAGGGAGTTGGGAATAATGATAGAAATATCATCCGTATTTAAGCCTTTAGATGTTCGTAGGCCTATGCTCTGAATCTTCACCACATCACCATCGATTTGTAGGACATCATCAATTTTTATTGATTTTTCTGAGAGCAATATAATACCTGATATCACATCGTTGAATGTTTGCTGTAAACCTAATCCAATCCCTACTAATAGCGCAGCAGACCCAGCTATCAACACCGTTACCTTTATTCCTATGGTCTCTAAAATCAATCCAATGGCAATCACCCAAATCACATATTTAATGATTTGAAATAATGCATAGGTATTCCCTTTATCTAGTTTATTAAATTTATTTTTTCGGTCAAGTGCTTTCTTTATTAACCAAAGTATGAACCTGGTGACCAAAGCTATAAGCAAAATGGTTACTAAGGTATAAACCTCTATTTTATACTCCCCTAGATTATAAAGGTCGAATTCCAAAAAATCCTTAATTGCATTCATGTTATCTTTTTGTTTTTAACCAAAGGTCAAATTCTAATCATCATTTACAGACCCTTATTTTCAAAATAAATTCCCTTACAATTATTGTCTATACAATTAGCTTTTAACTAAATGACCATATGAAACTATCAAATTAGCTACAGTTAGCATTTCTATGCATCCCATACTTAACAATGCCAACCAAAGATAAGTTCTTTTTAAATCCCTTAGCCAATATTATAATCTTGAAAATATAATATTTGCTAAATATTTTCTTGATTTAGTAAAACTATAATGATAAGATAAAACAAAAAAAGGAGGAGTCTCGACACTAAATCAGTTTAAAATATCTCCTTAGCAATACGGCAAATATTATCAGCTTTTCCCATAGTATAAAAGTGAAGGGCTGGAATACCATATTCTATCAACTCCTTACTTTGCTGTATTCCCCATTCGATTCCTACTTCATAAACCTCGGCATTGGTTTTACATTTCACCAAAGAGTTAACCAGTTGATCTGGAAGATCGATATGGAAAATCTGAGGCAAGGTGAGCAATTGCTTTTTGGAGCTAAAGGGTTTTAAGCCTGGAATGATAGGCACAGTGATTCCAGCAGCTCTGCATTGCTCCACAAAACGGAAAAATTTCTTATTATCGAAAAACATCTGAGTAATAATATAATCGGCTCCAGCATCTACTTTGTCCTTTAAATATCTTAAGTCCGATGGGCGGTTGGCTGCTTCAGGATGTTTTTCTGGATAACCTGCTACTCCAATACAAAAATCAGAGGGATGATTATTCATCAGATTCTCATCTAAGTAAATTCCATTATTCATGTTTTTTACTTGCTTTACTAAATCAACAGCATAGGCATTTCCCTCTGGTTCTGGTTTAAAGAATTTTTGAGTCGCAGGTGGGTCTCCACGCAAAAGAAGGAGATTATCGATGCCCAAAAAGTGTAAATCGATTAGCGCATTCTCCGTGTCTTCCTTGGTGAAACCTCCACATATTAAATGGGGAACCACGTCAATTTGAGTTTTGTATTGAATGGCCGCAGAAATACCAACTGTCCCAGGGCGCTTACGCACTGTTCTTTTCTTCAAAAGGCCATTACTCAAGGTTTCGTATTCTACTTCCTGTTGATGGTAAGTGATATTGATATAACTGGGATTAAACTCCAATAGTTGATTGATTTTTCCCTCTATATGCTCAAAATGCTCCCCTTTCAATGGTGGCAATAATTCGAAAGAGAATAATGTTTTATCTGACTTATTTATATGATCTATTACTTTCATTTTCTTCTTATTTATATATTCAAAGTATGAACACAACTCAGGAGAGTTGTGTTACTCCTAGCTTCGAGCTTTTACACATTCTGATTCAATAATTTCTTTAAATCTTCCAAACTCATTCCTTTTCTTTCAGCATAAGCTGTGGCTTGGTCTTCTTGTATTTTATTCACCATGAAATATCTACTATCAGGATGGGCAAAATAATAACCACTTACCGAAGCAGCTGGATACATGGCATAACTTTCTGTTAACTCAATTTGAGCTTTCTCTCTGGCTTCTAACAAACGGAAAATCTTTTCTTTTTCCGAATGGTCAGGACAAGCAGGATAGCCTGGTGCGGGTCGTATACCTTGATAAGTTTCTTTGAGGATGGTGCTGATATCAAAATCCTCCTCTGGTGCATATCCCCAGTTTTCCAATCTCACTTTGTGATGCAATAGTTCTGCTAATGCTTCAGCCAATCTGTCGGCGAGTATTTTTAGCATAATTTGAGAATAGTCATCATGATCTTTTTCAAACTCCTCCAACTTTTTCTCAATTCCTATTCCAGCTGTTACTGCAAATAGACCTAAATAATCCGTCAAGCCACTATCTTTAGATGCAATATAGTCTGCCAATGAATAGTTGGGCTCATCTCGTTCTTCTTGATTTCTCAAAAACTCGAATTGCTCTAAGACTTCTTTTTTAGAAGCATCCGTATAAATTTCAACTTGCTCCTCTTGGCTATTTGCCGCATATAAACCATATACAGCTTCGGCTCTCAACCATTTTTCCTCAATAATCTGCTTCAGCATTTTTTGTCCATCGGCAAATAGCTTCGATGCCTCCTCTCCTTTTTCAGGATGCTCAAAGATCTCGGGATATTTCCCTGGTATTCTCCAAGCTTGAAAGAAGAAAGTCCAATCGATATATTTTACAATATCTTGCAAAGGGAAATCACCCAGATGAAAACTTCCCAACTGCTTTGGTTCCACAATATTTTCTTTGGAAAAAGTTACCTTTGGTTTCTGTGTTCTGGCCTTCTCCAGACTCACATATTTTTTTTCTTTATGACGCTTTTCATATCGTTGTCTGGTAGCCTCATATTTAGCTTCCACCTCTTCTAGCCATTGTTCTTTCTTTGAAGGAGAAAGCAAATGAGATAAAACGCCAACAGATAAAGAAGCATCTTTCACATGAATCACAGGCTGATTATAAGCTGGACTTATTTTAACTGCTGTATGAATTTCTGAAGTAGTGGCACCACCAATGAGTATGGGAATATTTAATTCTAACCGTTGCATTTCTTCTGCAATGCTCACCATCTCTTCTAAGGAAGGAGTAATTAATCCACTCAATCCTATCACGTCTACCTTTTCTTCTTTTGCGATTTGGAGGATTTTATCCATAGGCACCATCACGCCCAAATCAATCACTTCGTAATTATTACAAGAAAGAATAACGCCCACTATATTTTTTCCAATATCATGAACATCGCCTTTTACGGTAGCCATTAAAACTTTTCCTGCAGAGGTAGACAAGCCGGTACTTTCAGCTTCAATATAAGGAAGCAAATATGCCACAGCTTTTTTCATTACTCGAGCCGACTTAATCACCTGAGGAAGGAACATTTTTCCACTTCCAAAAAGCTGACCAACTTCATTCATACCATCCATTAAAGGGCCTTCGATTAGGTTTAATGAAAAGTCGAATTGCTGACGAGATTCTTCTAAATCCTCTTCTAAAAACTCTGTAATTCCTTTCACCAAAGAATGACTCAATCGCTCGTTCACGGCTAAGCTTCTCCACTCTTTTTGCTTCTTTTCTTTATGCTCACCTCCTCTATTCTTAATACTTTCGGCATATATCACCAATTCATCGGTAGCATCAGCGGAGCGGTTAAATATAACATCCTCCACTTTTTTCAGAAGTTCAGGCTCTACCTCATCATAAACTTGCAGCAGGGCTGGATTTACTATTCCCATATCTAATCCAGCTTGAATGGCATGATAAAGGAAAGCAGCATGCATGGCTTCTCTCACCTCTTGATGTCCACGGAAGGAAAAAGACAGGTTAGAAATCCCTCCACTCACTTTCGCCAATGGCAATTCTTGCTTAATATATTTGATGGTTTCAATGAAATCGATGGCATAATTGGCATGCTCTTCTAATCCGGTTCCAATAGTCAGTACATTGGGATCGAAGATGATATCTTGAGGAGGGAAGTTTACTTTCTCCACTAACAAATCGTAGGCTCGTTTACAAACTCGTTTTCGCTTGTCCAAAGTATCTGCCTGTCCTTCTTCGTCAAAAGCCATCACCACTACTGCTGCTCCGTATTTTCTAACTTTTGCGGCATGTTTTAAGAAAACCTCCTCTCCCTCCTTCAAACTGATGGAGTTTACAATGGCTTTTCCTTGCACACATTTCAGACCAGCTTCTATCACGGACCATTTAGAACTATCAATCATAAAGGGAAGACGAGCAATTTCTGGTTCCGAAGCCATCAAATTAAGAAAAGTAGTCATTTCTTGTTCTGCATCGAGCATGGCATCATCCATGCAAATATCCAATATCTGAGCGCCTCCTTCTACTTGGTCGACAGCAACAGTGAGGGCCTCCTCATATTTCTTCTCTCTGATGAGTCTTGCAAATTTGATACTTCCAGCCACATTGGTTCGTTCTCCAATATTTACAAAATTGATTTCAGGAGTTATCTTTAGGGCATCCAAGCCACTTAAATGGGTAAATTTATCTTGAGTAGCCGATTTTCGTACTTGAGTTTCTTGAGCATATCGAGCCATTTCAGCAATATGCGCTGGAGTAGTACCACAACATCCTCCAATGATATTGGCAAATCCGCTATCTAAAAAGTCTTTCATGTGAATACCCATTTTCTCAGGACTCTCGTCGTATTCCCCAAACTGATTGGGCAAACCCGCATTGGGATACACACTTACAGGAATATGGCTATTATTTGACAATTCCGCTAAATAAGGTCTCATTTGTTCAGCTCCAAAAGCACAGTTAAATCCAATGCTCAGAATATCGATATGAGTCAAAGAATCGAAGAAAGCCTCTACGGTTTGTCCACTCAAAGTACGACCGCTATTATCGGTAATGGTGCCGCTTATCATCACAGGAATTCTTTTACCTTTTGCATCGAAAAGCTCCTCCATGGCCATCAAAGCCGCTTTGGCATTTAGGGTATCGAAAATAGTTTCCAATAGGAAAACATCAACACCACCATCCATCAAAGCTTCACATTGCTCATAATAGGAAGTCTTCATTTCATCAAAACTCACCGCCCTAAAAGCTGGATTGTTCACATCGGGTGAAAGACTTGTAGTTTTATTGGTTGGACCAACAGCACCAGCTACAAAACGAGGTCTTAGAGGATTCTGTTTTGTGAATTCATCGGCTGCGCTTTTGGCAATTCGGGCTGCAGCTAAATTAATGTCTCTCACATATTTCTCCATATCGTAATCTGCCATGGAAATGGAGGTTCCATTGAAAGTATTGGTCTCTAAAATATCGGCTCCGGCCGCTAAATACTCTTTATGAATATTTTTAATCACTTCTGGTTGAGTCAAACATAAAAGGTCGTTATTCCCTTTAAGATTAGAATGCCAATTTTTAAATAGCTCTCCTCGATAGTCCTCCTCGGTAAATTTATGTTTTTGTATCATGGTACCCATAGCACCGTCCAATACTAGTATTCTCTTTTTTAATTCTTCTTTTACATTCATAACCTCAAGCATTATCTTTGTTTTGCATATAGCACGAGCAGTCATGAGAAATCGTTCTCATAAGGACATCAGAAATACATCATTAATAGGCGATGTTTCTTTAGATGAAAATTTGCATTCGTTTATACATGAAACAAAGTTTATTCATTTATAATCTTCCGGGATTTTCCCGAAATCAGGTATTGGCACCTTGCTGTTGAGGCAGGTTGCCAGAGCTTCTCGGAGCCTGATCTCTTCACTCTTCTTTATAAATCAAACAAACCTAATGGATTTAAGAAAAAGTCAAATACTTCGTTACTCTCAAATTGCTTATTCATCATTTACCAATGTAAACTCAAAATAATCAATATTTCGAAAGTCTCGTCTTTAACAATTTCTTATCAAAGCCTTGTTGACTAAAATTCATAAACCCATTTTTTGAAAGGAATATTTGAATTCTGCTGCAAAGATAATTATTTTTTGAAAATGGGCTTATGTACTTGAAATTTAGGAGTGATTTAACAGAAAAGGTCTACATCAAACAAATCTAAATTATAATAAAGCTGGCATGCAACAAAACCTAGCAGGGCAAATTCATGCTTATCATTATATTTAAAAAATCAGAGATTATTTAAAAAAAAGAAAAACTGTCTGTTAATCCCACTCATTTTCACGGATTATTTCTCCCAACAGAGTTCAGCAAAGCTACACTCTGTTGGTAATCTGTGTTAATTACTTTCAGTGAGTTTACTAAGCCTAGGTCATTAGAAATCTGTGGACTAACAAAAGCATGGGACTTACCTGTAGAGCCTAGATTCCAAAACTCTTGACTTAAATACATTATTAAAACCTTTTAAATATTAAGCTTCGAATGGAATCTAAGGGATATCATATTATTTCCTAATTTAGCCATCTTAAATGACATGTAACACTTTTAGCATTATGCCAATTCTAGGAAGAAATGTCTTATTGATTTTATCCTTACTACTTAGCCTTTATTCCTGTGAGGATAAAGAGGTCAATACTACTGATTACTCTTTGCCTTTCAATGAGATTCTTGACACCAAACTTAAAGCAGAACAAATAGATTCTATTTACGATGCTGCCTTATCACTTCCAAATACCAAATCAAGAGTCGATGTCTTATTGAATATTTATAGGAAATCACTAAAAGCCCGTCCTATTCGTTTTGATATATTAGACACAGCAATATTTATGGCCGAAAATCTAGACTATAAAGAAGGCTTAGCATATGGTCATGACAGAAAAGGATTAAATTTTAGATACCATTCTAATTTTCAAGAGTCTCTAACTGAACACATGAAATCCTTAAATTATTACAGGCAAGTAGTAGATACTTTTGGTACTTTAAGGTGCTTGAATAATTTAGGCGTAGTATTGAGAAAGCTTAATCATGAGCAAGAAGCCATGAAATATTATCTAGAGGCATTAAAAATGGCTCGCTCCATCAATAATGAAAAAAACATTGCCATTTCACTCAATGGAATCGGGAATGTCTTTGTCAATATTGAACAATACGATAAAGCCATGGTCTATTTCCGAGAAGCATTAGCTCTGGAAAAAAAGAATGGAAATCAGCGAGGTATCAATTACGATCTCAGCAATATAGGTGAAGCATTTATGCTCACAGAGCGATACGACTCTGCACTTTATTATTATTCCGAAGCTTTAGTGATTGGTTTAAAAAGAAATTATAAAGCAGACTACTCTGTGGATTATTATAATTTGGCCATGCTTTATCAAAAACAAGGGGATTATATCACTTCCAACGAATACTTTCAAAAAGCATTTCCTAAATTAATAGAATACAAGGTTCAGCGATACCTGAGTAATGCCTATATTAATTCAGGAATCAATTACGATCATTTACAACAGCCAAGCTTAGCTCTCGAAAACATTCAAAAAGGGCTAGAAATTGCTCAGAATATAGAGACTCCCGAGATCAGCATCAAAGCTTATCAAGCCTTATCTGATCATTATATTCAAGCTACAGACTATCGTTTGGCTTTAGAAAGCTTTCAAACAGTTATCACGCTAAGAGATAGTATTCGTAGTGAGGAAACCAAAAGAAATATAGCCTCATTAGAAAGCATTTATAAAAAGGAAATCCAAGACAAAGAAATTCAAAACTACCAAACCAAAGCAAAACTTCAGAAGTCCCAAAACATCATTCAATTATTAACCATTGGCTTCTTATTAATTACAGTATCGGTGTTTATTGTTATTTCTCGTTTACGCCGTAGGAATAATAGATTAATAGTAGAACAAATGCGTTATGATATTCAAGAATATATTCAAAGAATAGAGGAATACGAGAGCCAAAACGAGAATGAAAGTGAGGAGGATGAAAGAAGCATCTTCTACAAAAATGTAGAAGAATACGGTCTATCAGAACGAGAAATAGAAGTGCTTTTATTAATCTCCAAAGGTTTGAAGAATGATGAGATTGCTGAGAAGCTATTCGTTTCTGTTTCCACAGTAAAAACCCATACTCGAAATATTTTCACCAAATTGGATGTAAGAAATAGAATTGAAGCTGCCAGAAAAGCCCAAGTGCTTTAGTATTGATAGGCGCCTACCTAATGTGAATGATTGCATGGTAACGAGGTTTACATACATTTCATGACCTATACAAAAAAAGCTCTCCTCATACTTCTTATTGTGACCCTGTCTATACTAATAAAACAAAGCCTCATCCAATAAATTATGAATGAGGCTTTTCTATTTATTTTAATCGTTATTATTCACATTTTGAATAACCACAATGCTTACATGTTAAACAACCTTCTTTATAAACTAGACCATCGGGCACGTCGCACTCTGGACACTTGTTTTTGGCTGCACTAGTTCCATCAGGTATATACTTTTTTAAAGATCTAACTACACCGTTCTTCCAGGTATTTATACTTTCTGTATCAAAAGTTAAATTGGAAATTAAATCTACTGCTTGGTATAAAGGCATTCCGTGACGTAGAATTCCGGAAATCAGTTTAGCATAGTTCCAGAATGTCTTGTCAAAACTTCTACTTAAACCTTCAATAGTTACCTTATACCCTTGTTTGTCGGAGAATTGGAAATCGTAACGAGCACGTTCCCCTTCTTTTTTATATTTAATAACCTCACCATTATGCACCCAAGGTGGTAAATAGAAATCATCTGCTTTTCCGGTAAACACCTCGTAAGGTTTCCCATCTAATAATCCTACAACAGCAATCCACTTCTCATAGTCATTTTGGAAACGCAATATATCAGATTGTAATCTTTTAGGACGTGTTGGGGCTTGAGTTTCTTTAAAAGTAGAATCATCCTCTTCTTTTTTATCATTAGAAACTAAAACTCCAGAACGAGAACCATCACGATAAATCGTCATTCCTTTACAACCTGCTTCCCAAGCTGTCTGGTATACGTTACTCACCAACTCTTCTGTAGCATCAGAAGGGAGGTTTACGGTGACGCTGATGGAATGATCTACCCATTTCTGAATAGCACCTTGCATTTTTACTTTTGCTACCCAATCAATATCATTAGAGGTAGCTTTACTATATGGAGAGATATCAATTAACTTTTGTAACTCGGCATCATCATATGCCTTTACTACATCTGTATCATAACCCTTTACTGTCAACCATTTCAAAAACTTAGGGTGGAATACATTATATTCTTCCCAACTATCGCCAATCTCGTCTACGAAACTTACAGTTACATTCCTATCATTAGGATTTACTTTTTTCCTTCGCTTATAAGACACCAAGAAAACAGGCTCTATACCAGAAGTGGTTTGAGTACAAATACTCACGCTACCCGTTGGAGCTATGGTTAAAATGGCAATATTTCTTCGGCCATGTTCTTTCATTTGCTCCAAAACCTCAGGAGCTGACTCCCCTATTCTTTTAATAAAAGGGTTATTGGCTTCTCTATCATAATTAAAGATAGGGAAAGCGCCACGGTCTTTTGCTAAGTTAACACTGTTTCTATAAGCCTCTGTGGCTAAAAGCTGGTGAATTTCTGTTGAAAACTTAATCGCTTCATCAGAACCATAACGCATACCTAAAGCAGCCAACATATCACCTTCAGCTGTTATCCCTAGTCCAGTACGACGACCTTCAATAGTTTTACGTTTAATATTTTCCCAAAGGTTTTTTTCTACTCTTTTTACTTCCTTTGTTTCTGGATCACTATCAATCTTTGCAATAATAGCATCCACTTTTTCTATCTCTAAATCAATCACATCATCCATCATTCTTTGAGCATAATGAACGTGCTTGATAAATTTCTCTGTGTTGAATTTTGCTTGGTCAGTAAATGGCTGATCCACATAACTATACAAATTGATGGCCTGAAGACGACAGCTATCATAAGGACAAAGTGGAATCTCACCACATGGGTTGGTAGATACGGTTTTAAATCCCATATCAGCATAACTATCAGGTACAGATTCTTTAATCACTGTATCCCAGAACAAGATACCTGGTTCTGCAGAAGACCAAGCGTTATGAATAATCTTATCCCACAATCCTTTAGCATCAACATCTTTAGCCACTTTAGGATTCTCAGATTCGATTGGATATTGCTGACGATAAGGTTTGTTTTCCTTGAGAGCCTGCATAAAATCATCATCAATTTTGACAGAGACATTTGCTCCTGTCACTTTACCTTGCTCCATCTTAGCATCGATGAATTTTTCTGTATCGGGGTGTTTTACAGAAATACTTAACATTAAAGCTCCTCTTCGTCCATCTTGAGCAACTTCACGAGTTGAATTAGAGTAACGCTCCATAAAAGGAACAATACCGGTAGAGGTCAAAGCACTGTTTTTTACTTTGGAACCTGCAGGACGAATATGAGACAAGTCATGACCAACTCCTCCTCTACGCTTCATCAACTGAACCTGCTCTTGATCTATCTTCATGATACCACCATAACTATCAGATTCACCATCGTTACCAATCACAAAACAATTTGACAAACTTGAAACTTGCAGATTATTACCAATTCCTGCCATAGGACTTCCAGCTGGAATAATATATTTAAACCTATCCAGAAGCTCAAAAATAGTCTCCTCAGACATCGGATTTGGATATTTCTTCTCTACGCGAGCTATCTCAGAAGCAATTCGACGATGCATCTGCTCAGGGTTTTTTTCAAAAACATCTCCCTCGGAATTCTTTAAAGCATATTTATTCATCCAAACTCCTGCAGCAAGTGTATCTCCTTTGAAATATTCTGTGGCAGCTTTTAAAACCTCCTCGTGAGTATAGGCTTGTAATGGTACAGCTATCTTTTCTTCTGCCATAGTAAAGACCTCTTTGGGCTCACTTATGTCTGGACGGTTTCTATTAGATTCTAATTTAGTATACAGGTCGGTTTTTTCTTGAGTGGTGTCATTCCCCGTTTCAACACCCAAATTGGCAAACAAATCTTTCTCCATGCTAAGTTGGCAATTAAATAAGTTAATAAAAAAACAAAATGATATTGATTGTGACGGCTTTATATTTTCCGCATTGTGAAGCCAAATTTAAGCTGAATTCTTTAGCTTTTACAGTTTTTATTATCAACATTCCTATGTTAATTAAAAATTACACATCCATTAAGCGCTTGATAATGACAGGAAAAACAAAAACAAAATATTGCAAATTATTTTTTTCTCTTTTTCTTTAAACAACTCTATAACAACCGTATATACTACACTTAAGAAATATTATTTGACGTTTTTTTCATTTTTTAAAAAATATTTTCTTGAAAAATAAATTTGTTTTTATCAATTACGGCATAGCAATTGCTTTAAATTTGGTTCTCAAAGCATTGGCTATGAAGAATCCAAAATATGGAAATATTAATAACTTTTTAACAAGTGTTTCTATTAAATATTTCCAATGATTTTTTTGCTTTTCACAATTCTTTGTTTAAAATATAAAAACAATAAAGAGATTACTTTTCTGAGAAATCAAAACTCCCAACATTAACAATACACTCCTCGATAACCACCAAGCATCAATATGGTTTTTTATAAATTTTAGAATTTTCCCAAATTGAAATAAATGCCTATATTTGTTTCAATTTGATACACATTCCATTTTTTGCAAAAGAAATAAAATCAAGTCTTAATTAGCCCACTTAAATACAACAAGTATGGAAACATTCAAAATTTTCATTGTTGAAGATGACAAAATCTTTGCTAAAAGATTAAACTACGAACTGAGTTTAAATCCTGATTTTGAGATCGAAGTATTTTACGATGGCAGCTCATTACTTCATGCACTAGACAGAGAACCCGATTTTATAACCCTAGATTACCATCTCCCAGATAGCAATGGAGATGAATTGCTCAAAAAAGTTACGGAACGACTTCCACATGTGCCAGTACTCATTGTTAGTGGACAACAAGATGTTTCAACCGCTATTGAATTATTAAAAAACGGAGCCTATGATTATCTGGTGAAAGACAATGATTTAACCAAACGTTTGCGCAAAGTTATTAGCAATATAAGAGAAAGAGTTCTACTACAAAGAAAAGTGGAGCGCTTAGAACAAGAATTGAACGATAAATTTGTTTTTCGGAATTTGATAAAAGGGAAAAGTACAGCCATGATTAAAGTTTACCAATTGATGCAAAAAGCACTGGCGACGAAGATTTCAGTGAGCATCATGGGAGAAACTGGAACAGGGAAAGAATTGGTTGCAAAAGCTATCCATTTTAACTCTCCACGTAAAAAATGCCCTTTTGTTGCTCTCAATGTATCCGCTGTTCCTGCAGAGCTTATTGAGAGCGAGATGTTTGGTTTTGAGAAAGGCGCCTTTACAGGAGCAGTAGGACGAAGAATAGGGAAATTTGAGGAGGCCAATGGCGGAACATTATTCCTTGACGAGATTGGGGACATGGATATTAATATGCAAACCAAGCTATTAAGAGTTTTACAAGAAGAAGAGTTTACCAGAATTGGAAGCAATAAGGTGATAAAGACCAACTGCAGAATCATGGTGGCTACTCATAAAAATTTAGCTACCGAAGTTAAGAATGGTAATTTCAGAGAAGACCTTTATTACCGATTATTAGGCTTACCTATAGAACTCCCACCCCTAAGACAAAGAGAACAAGATATCATTTACCTTTCTAAGTTCTTTATTAAGCAGTTTTGCAAAGAAAACGAGATGCCTAAAAAAGAATTAACTCCTAAGGCCATAAAAAAACTGAACGCTTACCAATTCCCAGGCAATGTAAGAGAACTAAAGGCCATTATAGAACTAGCGCTGGTATTAAGCACCGAAGATCAAATAACAGAAGAAGACATCAGCTTTAATTCCTCCGTGGGATTAGATGATTTGTTTAATAAAAAAATGACCCTAAAAGAATACAACACCAAAATAGTGGAGTATTACCTAGAAAAGAATAACGACGATATAAAGGTAGTTGCCCAGAAGTTAGATATTGGAAAGTCTACTATTTACCGCATGATGCAGAATAAATCTTAAAGCTAGCTATAGGTTTCTTTAAATGAAAAAAAACCACTAATCTATTAAAATTAGTGGTTCTATAGTTGGTGGGCCCACCAGGACTTGAACCTGGGACCAACTGATTATGAGTCAGCTACTCTAACCAACTGAGCTATAGGCCCTTTCTCAAGTAAAACTTGAAAACACAACTCTTTTATTGGAATTGCGGCTGCAAATTTACATATTTGCCAAATACAAAGCAAGAATAATATGATTAAGAATATCATCTTTGATTTTGGTGGGGTAATTTACGATATTAACCACAACCTCAGCAAAATAGCATTTGAAAAACTAGGTGTAGAAAACTTTGACGAGCTATATGGACACCAAATTCAAGCTAAAACCTTTGAAAAAATGGAGCGTGGTGAGTTAGAACTCGATGTGTTTCGAGATGAATTGCGTAAAGTCATCCCCAAGAATGTTAGCGATCAACAAATAGACGATGCTTGGTGTGGGCTCTTATTGGGTTTCGATACCAAAAAGCTTGACTTGTTAAAAAGCATAGGAAGAAACTATAGAATCTTCCTTCTATCCAATAGTAATGAGATACATTATATGAGATTTATTGAGGAATTAAATGAATATTTCAACTTTCGAAGTCTCTTTGAGGATGTTTGGTTTTCTCATGAAAAAGGAATGAGAAAGCCAGAACCTGAATTTTATATGGGCTTGCTAATAAATAATGACTTAAAGGCGTCTGAATCGCTATTTGTAGATGATTTGGAAACCAATATTTTTGCTGCCAAAAATATTGGGATTAAAACTCATTATATCCAAAACGACTCTATTCTAGATATGTTTGAGGATGGAAAACTAAAGGTGAATTATTAGGACTTTTCAAATTTACTAGACTTATAATCAAAGTATAGTAAGAGAATAAATTATTTCAATCCTATAGGTTTATATATTACCTAAACCATAGATATAACTGAGTAGTGCTTCTTTTTTACGATGCGAAACCTCCACTCTACTTGTATCGGTCATGATCAAAAATCCTCCTTCACTCTTATCGAACCTATCGATATATTTAAGGTTAACTAAGTGAGATCGATGTACTCTCATAAATCCGTAGTCTGTCAGTATTTCTTCAAACTCCTTTAAAGTTTTTGATACAATAATCCGCTCTCGATTAGCAAAATAGAAATAAGTATAGTTCTTCTCGGACTGACAGCGAATCACATCTTTCAAATAAATGATATAGATATTCTCGGTAGTTCTAAGAACTATCCTTTTTTCCTTTGTGGACTCTCCTTTATAATAATTATCCTTAAAGGTTTCAAATTGATCATTCATTCCGGTTACATCCTTGGAGTTAGATATTTTCTCTACTGCGCTTATCAAGTCACTAGGATCGATAGGTTTTAATAAATAATCCAAAGCACTGAAACGAAATGCTTTTATGGCATATTCTTCATGAGCGGTGATAAAAACTACTTTAAAATTAATATTTTTGAACTTATTTAATAGGTCAAACCCACTACCATCCGGCATTTTAATATCTAATAATACTAAATCTGGTTTCAGAGAATTAATCATTTCGTAAGCAGTGGTCACGTTTCGAGCCTGACCAATAACGGTTACTTCAGAGCAATACAACTTTAACATTTCTGCCAAAATTTCCCTTGCCTTACTCTCATCATCAACTATTAAACATCTTATCATCCTTAACCTATTTATTGAATAAAACAATATTTCATCATACTATTCTCCTCTACTCTTATAGCTTCAAAACCATATCACCCTACTATTCAACCATATATAATCTGCATCAATATCGCACTAACATATTCTTCAAAAATACAAAAAAATCCCTATAAAACACCCAATGTGAATCTAATTACATAGGTCGCACAGGAATATACAATTCCATATATTGATGCTTCTTTGCACCTTCGTCAACAATGTTCTCACGATAGACAAAACTCATCTTATCTTTTAGAGTTTTATTCAGAAGCCTTATTCTTTCTTTTACTTCTACCAAACTGTTTTTCATATCTTGGTGATCTGCTAGATTCTCATCCTTAAACAATGGCAAATAGATCTCACCTTTCATCTGCAAATAATTCTCATCTGTATCTATTTCTATTTTTATACGCACTTCACCAAGACTCAAATGAAAATCGATAGCGTGGGCAAATATGGGAAATAGTATCAATGGTGGAATGGCCAAAATTTCGGTTTCCACATGTCCTGCAACATCAATATCAAATTTCAATTCATGCTCGTATCTTAGCTGATGCAATTTAAAGAAACTATGATAGGCTTCTATCTCTTTGTCCAGTACGATGGCATTATTTGTTGAAGTTTCTATAAAGACTCTAATGAGCCTTGCAAAGCCACTCAAAAACAGGCCTGACTCTTTTACTCTATTTTTCCCTATCAACTCTTTGATACCAGATAGGCTGCTATTTATAAACTGAGGGTTGAGCTGATAACGAAGGAGTGCTGGAGTTAATTTACTATGTTCAAAATTGGTCCTGGATCTGATCTGCCAAATAATCAAATAAGCCAATCCAATAACCAAAATCAAAATCACAACAGCTCCAGCAATAAAAATTCTTGTTTGCAATTTATCTACTTTTGTAGCCTCCATTTCATTTTGCAATATAGAGATGTCTGCTTGATTCATTTCCCTTTCAAACTTCACCTCAATATTTCTGATTAAATCAATGTTCTGAACTTTTCTTATGGAGTCGTTTAATCTATTATATCCTAACAAGGCAAAATAAGCCTTATCCCATTTCTTGTTTTCAGAAAACACTTCGTTTAAAGCCTGGTAATTGGCTATCAAATAATCCCCAAAACCTTGCGCTTGTGAAATATTCAAACTTTCCTGAAAATACTTCGCAGCCAAATCAAATTCCTTTAATTCCTGATATACAGATCCAATATTATAAAGTGTCATAGTTGTACCCATCCTATTGAAAAGCTCCTCAAAAACCACAAATGATTGCTGAAAATAATCTAATGACTTTTCGTACTTCTCAACTGAACCATAATACATACCTAAATTATTCAGAACATAGGCTTTACCATTCTTATCGCCTGTTTTTTCTCTATAATCCAAACTTTTTAAGTAATACATAAGGGCCGAATCATTATTCTCTTTATACCAATAAATGGTTCCCATATTATTATACAACCTACTAGACTCCTCCACAGAACCCAAAGAATCAGCTATTTCAAGGGCTTTTCTATAATAAGCTAGTGATTTATCAAATTCTTGCCAATCTGAAAACAACACCCCTAAATTATTATAGAGCATACTTTGCTCAGAGCAACAAAGGCTTGAATGTTTACTTAAAGCTAGTGCCTGATGAAAGTGCTTTAGTGCTAAGTCTGCCTGCCCTTGTTTATAATAGACATTTCCTATAGATCGTAGCGATTTTACTTGATTCAAAGTATCATAAATTTGATAAGCTTGTTCTAAGGAAACTTCAGAAAAATATTGAGCAGAATCCAATTGGCCAAGCCTACTATAAACAGTTGCCATATCTAAATACACGGCACTTAGGCAATCCAGAGTTCCTAGTTGATTATAATATTTTAATGCTTTATTGGAATAATTTAAGGATTTGTCATAATTCTCTCCGACATAGGAATAAGTTGCCAAACGCATGTAGGAGTTTGCCATATTCAATTTATCTGATGAGGAAATTGATAACTTTAAAGCATCATTGGCATATTTTACAGCCGAAGTATTACTGGATTCACTAAAAACATCAGCAATTAAAAGTAATGTTTGAATATGCTCAGTACCTACTTGGTTTTCTAGGACTAGATGAAGGCTATCTATTAACATTTGCTGAGGATTTTCAGCCTTAATATTAAAAATGGTAGCAAGTACCAACCAGAAATAAAACAGATATTTTAAGCACTTCATCATGTGCATCAAATTTATAAAAAATAAAGCTCAATTTTTAATGATTAATAAGATATTTGAAAACTCCTTATATCGCGAAAAATAATATTTTTGTAAAAAATTAATATATGCCGCTATTAGGGACATTAATAAAAAAGGCTTATCAAATAAAAGATAGACCTGCTCTTAGAGAAGCCAAGGTTTCACCCATCGAAATACAATATAAAGAATTAAAGAAATTACTTTCAAAAGCCGAAATTACAGCTTTTGGAGAGCATTACCATTTTTCAAAAATTCTTCATTCCAAACAAACTATTCAGGATTTTCAAAATACAATACCTGTATTTGATTATAGTAAAATGTTTCAAGCTTGGTGGTATCGCTCTCTAAATGGCGAAGCATATGTGAGTTGGCCTGGCAAGGTGAAATACTTTGCTCTTACATCTGGCACCAGCGAAGCCAGTAGCAAACAAATTCCAGTTACTGGTGACATGCTAAAATCTATTAAAAAAGCAAGCCTAAGGCAATTGGTATCTGCTTCTCGTTATGATTTCCCTATTGAGTTTTTCCAAAAAGGAATCCTAATGATTGGGGGCAGCACACACTTAAATCTAAACGGAAGTTATTTGGAAGGTGATTTAAGTGGCATATCAGCTGGGAATATTCCATTCTGGTTTCAGCACTTTTATAAACCCGGAAGAAGAATCTCAAAAGAAAGAGATTGGGCTACTAAGCTGGACGAGATTGTAAAATCAGCTCCCAAATGGGATATAGGCGTAATTGTAGGAGTTCCTGCATGGATACAAATTATTCTGGAAAGGATTATCGAAACACATAAGCTAAATTCCATACACGATATTTGGCCAAACCTCAATGTATACGTTCACAGCGGTGTAGCTTTTGCTCCCTACAAAAAGAGTTTCGACAAACTTTTTGCAAGGCCTATCATATACAATGAGAGCTATTTAGCATCTGAGGGATATATTGCCTACCAAAACCAACCTGAAGATCTAGGTATGAAACTGATTTTGGATAATGGGATTTTCTATGAATTTGTTCCCTTTAATGACCAGAATTTTGATGACGAAGGAAATATTAATGCAAATGCCAAAGTCCTTCATATAGGTCAAGTGAACGATAAAGAGGAATACGCCCTTCTATTATCTAATAATTCTGGGGCATGGAGATATTTAATTGGAGATACCGTCAAATTTAATTCTGTTGAAAAATCCCAAATCATCATCACTGGAAGAACAAAACATTTCTTGAGTATTTGTGGGGAACATTTATCAATGGATAATATCAATAGAGCTATGGAACTCACTCAACAAGATTTAGATATTGAGGTGGGTGAATTTACGGTTATGGGGGTGGAGCATGGCAGCCTTTGGGCCCATGAATGGCATGTAGGCACCGATTGTCAAGTAGAACCTAAGGTTATAAAAGAGGCTCTCGACAATCATTTAAACACCTTAAATGATGACTATAGAGTGGAGCGCATGGAGGCCATTAAAGATGTAACAGTAAAAATTATCCCTACCCAAATTTTCGCTAAATGGATGAAAATAAACGGAAAAGAAGGTGGTGCCAATAAATTCCCACGGGTCTTAAAAAACAAAATAAAAACAGATTGGCTAGAATTCCTTAAACAAGAAGGTTATTAATGGGCTTCGCAATTAGAGATGGGTTAATACTTGGAATCACCTTGGCCACCTTATTTGGCTTTGGTCCTGCTTTGCTTGCCTTGGTGCAAACAAGTATCAATAGAGGATTCAAAGCAGGAATAGCTTTGGCTTTCGGTGTGTTTTTAAGTGATTTATTTTTGGTCCTCTTGAGTTTTCAAGGGGTAATACAAGTGGTTGAGCAACCCAAGAATAAATTGGCTTTTGGAATTGCCAGCGGACTCATCTTAATTGTTTTTGGTATTATCACCTATATAAAAAAACCAAAAACAAAAGCCGATGAAATTAAGGTAAAAGACCCCAGAGCCATTACCTATATACTTAAAGGATTTTTCCTGAATGTGGCCAATCCATTTATTTGGTTATTCTGGATGGCCACCATGGTAGCCTTCACCTCCAATTACCAAAAGGATGAACATGCTATCATGACCATGTTCTCCGTTACCCTAATCACTGTATTTCTAAGCGATACTCTAAAATCCTATTTGGCAGGAAAACTTAAGCCCTTACTTACCGAGAGACTATTGGTTTTAATAAATAGTGTTGCTGGAATTGGACTTATTTTATTTGGAATTTCTTTGATGGTTAGAGCTTTCTGGTTTTAAGCTAAATACTGCCTTTATAAAAAGCACCAAAGTAAAAAGCCAATGCTGCGAAACATTGGCATTAAAAACTAAATCAAATTATTCAAATACTAGATATTGGATATTTTAAGTCCGATGAAATAAGTTCTAGGTAAACCTGGTCCATAAACGTATCCTGCATCTCTATATACCCCTGTATCAAAATCATCTTGATAACTGTTAAAGATATTTTTAACACCTCCACTTAACTCCAAATTAGTTTGTCCAGACAATTTGAAGGTATAAGCTAGTTTCACACCAATATCTAGGAACTCTTGAGTTTTCACCAACTCCTCTGGTGTTTCTTGGGTTTCGAGATGAGGAACATACATGCTACCTGTATAATTCATATTTACATTGGCCATGAATTTCTTGGTAGGATAATAACTATAAACCAAATAACCATAATTGCTAGGTGTACGAGTCATATGTTTTGAAACACTCTCGTCCAACTCACCCCAAGCCTGAGCTGACTCAAACTCCGATGACTGTACAGTAAAACCAGACTGCAGGTCCATTTTATTATTGAAAGCATAATTTACTTCCAAATTGACACCTGATACAATAGCACCATCCTCAGCATTTACTCTGATATCGGTTAGTATTTTCTCATCTTCATCCCATAAGTATTCACTTGAAAAGGGATTATCCAATTTGGTATAAAAGCCTTCCAAAATAATCTCTAAAGCCGACGATTTAAAATCTAAATCATAATCAAAACCACCTGTAAGACTCCAAGAATGCTCTGCTTCCAAATCTGGGTCGTTTATATGAATCACTTTTCTAGCAGCAGAAGCCTCAATATGTAAATCTTCACTGTATATTTGAGGCGCTCTAAATCCAGTAGAGAAATTAGCTCGAACACTCAAATGCTCGCTGGGCTTATAAACCAAGTTTACTCTTGGGCTCCAATTTGGATAAACCTCTTTTTCAATATCAGAATGCACTCTATCTTCCACAGCAATCTGATCGTAACGAACTCCAACTAAGAATTTAATGATGTCAAAATCCCATTCATTTTGAAGATAGGCAGCTAATGTTGTTGTATATTGATCGGCAATATTCATATTATCCTCCATTCTTGAGGAGTCTTGATTATAAAATCCCAGTTTATTATCGTTTAAGGAGCCATAAATAAACTCAGCTCCAGCAGTAAGAGTGGAAGGAGCAAACAAGAGACGATCGAAATAATAGGTTTCTTGAAGACCAGCAACAGCAGAATAATCATAGGTTTTTCCATAACCAGCAGGGTCTTGTTCTGCCCCATAATAACTGTCTCTGTCAATATATTGCCCGCTTGCATAAGCCGAAAACTTGTTTTTTGAGTCTTTGGAGTATTGATCAAAAGTTAAACCCCCACTGATAATATCATGATTGAGCTGTTCAGCTATATCTGCCATATCTGCTTTATAATCGAAGTTATTTCCTCCTCTTCTAAATTCTTTGGTAGCTCCAAAATCCAAATTGATTTTACTATAATCCCCAGGACGATAAAAGGCTCTCAAACCAAGATGATTGGCATTGATTTCTGTAATTTCTGAGAAGCCATCCTCATTGGCATCCCAATGATCTCTTCTTTTTATGCCTCCGTAAAGAAACATTCCCGATTTATAATCATCACTAACAATACTCGTGGAGGCATTCAAATTAAACTCTGGCGCCTCACCGTTAATCATAGCGAAATTAGATTCTATGGCATAAGAGTTTACTAAAGGGTCTTTGGTTATCACATTAATAGTTCCTCCAATTGCATTGGAGCCAAATAAGGCAGAACCTCCTCCCCTCACCACTTCAATCTTATCAATCATATTTACCGGAATCTGTTCCAATCCATAAACCCCAGCCATTGTAGACAAAATGGGTCGGCTATTAATTAAAACCTGACTATAAGAACCTTCTAAGCCATTCAGCCTCACTTGGGTAAAACCACAATTTTGACAATCATTTTCCACTCGTAAACCAGGGGTGAAATTCAGGCCATCCGCCAGTGAACTAGCTTGTACACTCTCGAGCATTTTTGTTCCAATGGTATTTACTAATACTGGAGCATCCTTTCTTTTCACTGCATTTCTAGATGCACTCACTACTACTTCATCTGTGGTAATTAATGACTCCTGTAGTTCAATTTCTAATTTATCATCTAACTCTTCTGCTACATCAACAGCATGAGATACACTTTTATATCCCACTGCACTTACTACTAAAGTTAAGTCACCACTCGGAATATTATGCAAATGAAAGTGGCCATTGGCATCTGTGGCAGCTCCTATTGTAGTTCCATTTATTAAAATGGTAGCATAAGCAACAGGCTCAGTATTTGACACTACATAACCATGTATCTCTCTTATTTTTTTAACATCCTCAGCAAACACATACCCTTGAACTAACATTGACATGAGCAATGCTAAAATCTTAATTGATCTCATTCCTAAAACTTATTATATTTGAAACTTAACCCATAGCGGGTTAAAACTAATGAATTGTTATTCTGCGAATTAGATTAACATTTAGGAGGTCCCCGAAGTGCATTAAAGGGGATTTTCATTAGCTGAATGGCCTCATTCTTAAAAAGAATAGAAGCGACAAATACCTCAGTAATCTCAATATCCAAATAGGGGAAGTCTTGAGCTAAATCGGCATGAGGTATGAGCAAGCTTAAAAAAGTGATTTCACTTTTATGATGTGTGTGCTGGGTTCCATTACTATCAGAAAACGGATGAGCATGAGTAATAATAGAACCATCAGAAAGATAATGGGAATGTTTAAATGTCAAACTGGATTGAAAAAACAACATCAACACTAAAACAGCCAACAAACTGCCGACTCCTTTTAAAATAGATGTTAAATGTTTTATCATTCTTCTAATTATTTGATGGGGCAAAAATAGAGGAGGCTAAAAAATCTGGCAATACCTAGATATGGGGATTTAAAGTCATGGGGAAGCTAATTAAAAGTCCTCAGAAAAGCCACCACTATGGCTCCAACGCAGTTCTTACCAAGTTAGACATTGATTTTTAACAGCTTAGAAGCAACCTTTCCTCAAAACGGACTGTCTTTAAAGATAGACTTCTATAATGTTTAAATTTCCATATAAACAATGATATGAAAAAAATATTCCCTCTTCTATTAACAATATTGATATACTCAAATGGTATTGGCCAAAATTTCAATGCTCCTGAACTAAGTTGGGATGTTGCTAAACAATTAGTCAATACCTCTCCAAACTACCCCTCTAATGTAGACACCATCACTAGCGTATATGGATATACTGGAGATACCATTATCGAAAATCAAACATGGCAAAAATTATCTTTTACATATGAAGAAAGCCTAAATGAGAACTCAATTCCCCTTGGCTTTATCCAACAAGAGGAACATATTGTTAGTTTCAAAGACACAAACGAAGTCGTTCATCAACTTTATAATTTTAATCTAAATATAGGTGACTCTGTATTATATTTTGAGGGACTTGGGTCAGAAAACAATTATCTTTTCGTTGAATATATAGATAGCATTCTAATAAATGGAACCTATAAAAAGCAATTTCATTTTAGTACTTCACTAAACCCTCCATATCTATTAAATGAAATTTGGATAGAAGATATAGGAAGTATTCATGGACCATTATTCCCTATTAACCCATGTCACTTTTCTTCTGAAATGCCAAGTGACATAAAATTAACCTGTTGTTTTTTTGAGGACGATATCATTTGGGATAATCCAGATTTTGCTTATTGCTATTACCATTCTGTACTACCCTCCCCTAACTTTATAGAAGAGGGAAAACAATGGAATGTTAGACTAAGCAATTTTGAAAATTACATAACAGAAATCCTCCTATTTATGGGAGATTCCATAATCGACAATGTCAATTACAAGAAACTATACACCTCTTACGACTCCCTCAACACACTGCATTTTAAGGCATTAATCAGAGAAGAAAACAACAAAGTGTATTTAAGACACTATAATCAAGCCGAAGCTTTAATCTATGATTTCAATTTAACTATCGGAGAAAGCACCACCATATACTCTCCTGAAGGGCAAGGCTTTATAGAAATCACTGTTAATGATATATCATGGGTAGAATATGAAGGTTTCTTTCGAAAGAAATATACACTTGATGGTAATTATGAAGAATATTGGATGGAAGGAATAGGCAGTTGCTTTGGCCCAATTTATAGTAAGGTTTATGATTTTATTGTTTGCCCGGATTGGATGATGTCATGTGCTTATAACGAGGAAGGTCAAATTTATCAATATCAGGATTATCCATGTTATGATCTTAAAACTGGAATAAACGAAATACAAGAAAACAAAGTAGTCATTTATCCAAACCCTATCCAATCAGGTCAAGTTCTACAGCTTTCTAATCCTATTCAAATGAAGTCGATAAATATATTTGATTATTCTGGTCAACTTATCATAAGTATTAATTATGATTTTTCTAATCAGGTATTTATTCCAACGGATAAAATAAAAAAAGGAATCTACATCATAAAAATAGAAGATAAAAATGGCAAACTTCAGATTTCTAAACTCATTGTATCTTGAGGTGATTAGAATGGCGTCCTTATTTCACCTAAAAACACCTAAGTAGCTTTGAAATCTTTAATAATACCACTGAATCATCATCAATTATTAATCGCATAAATATCATTGAGAATGTATAATCCACTTCCCTACCTTCCCAAGAATTTCCAAAAATGGATTAAGAAATTAAAATCATTGAATATCCATCCGAAAATTATGTTTATCGTTTTGGGTATTTTATCCACTCTTTCCCTAGGTGGAAAAATCAGAATAGAAACCAGTTTTCAGAGCTCCGTGAAAAAAATTATTAATTATTGTTTTTCAGATATTTACACAGACACTACTTTCCCATTTTGAGCAATCATTTTATTTTTATAAATTTCATTGAAAAGACCAAAAAACGAATACATTTGCTCAATTTTATTTTAAGAAAATAATAAAAATGATAGAGCATAAAAAGAAGTTCCTTTTTGTTTCAAAATGGGGCGAAATTTTAGATATTGCCAATACCGTTCAAAAAGAAGGGAACTTAGTAAAACTTTTTATCGAAACGGTTTCTTGTAGAGAAGTTGGATTAGGCTTTGTGCCAAAAACTAGAGATTGGAAAAAACAGGTTGATTGGGCCGATGTAATCATCTTCGACTATATAGGCTGGGGCAAGGAAGCCGAAGAACTACGTCATGCTGGGAAACATGTCATTGGCGGCTGCGAATATAGTGATAAACTTGAGTTAGACAGAAGCTTTGGACAAGAAGAGCTAAAGAAAAACAAAATAAAAATACTGAATTATAAAGAATTCACCTCCTATCAAGAGGCTATTGAATATGTACAAAACAATCCTCACTCCTATGTCCTAAAACCTTCTGGAAAAATGCAGGACTATAAACAGCTACTATTTGTTGGAAAGGAGGATGACGGGAATGACATCATCAGGGTATTAAAAGCTTATGAGAAAACTTGGGGAAGTGATTTGGAAGTATTTCAATTGCAACGAAAAGTTAATGGTGTGGAAGTTTCTGTGGCTGCATTTTTTAATGGAACCCAATTTATTAAACCTTATAATATCACTTTTGAACACAAGAAACTATTTCCAAAAGAATTAGGAGTTTCCACCGGTGAGATGGGGACGAGCATGTTTTGGACCGAGGAAAGTCCGCTCTTTAATGCCACTCTTTTAAAACTAGAAAATGAGTTGAAAAAACATCATTTTGTTGGACACATCGACGTCAATTGTATTGTAAATGGAAACGGAATTTATCCTTTAGAATTTACCACTCGCTTTGGCTACCCTCAGATTTTTATTCAGCAGGCTGGAATTACAGAGCCCATCGGGATGATGCTGTATAAAATTGCCACAGGATTAGAATTCAAAATCCAGGTAAAAAAAGGATTTCAAATTGGAGCATATATGGTGGTCCCTCCTTTTCCATTTCAAGACAAAAAATCCTTTGAAATGTTTTCCAAAGATGCTATTGTTATTTTGAGAAAACCCATGAAAGAAGGAATCCATATACAAGATTTAAAAAATATAAATGGAGAATGG
The DNA here is from genome assembly GCF_013166655.1 of Lentimicrobium sp. L6. Taxonomy (NCBI): domain Bacteria; kingdom Pseudomonadati; phylum Bacteroidota; class Bacteroidia; order Bacteroidales; family Lentimicrobiaceae; genus Lentimicrobium; species Lentimicrobium sp. L6. Next base: position 33,057 of record NZ_JABKCA010000025.1, on the reverse strand, counting down.
CTCATCACTGGCGACACAGGAGTCGCATTACTCATCAGCGGAACGGGAACAACCATGAAGGAGGCCCAAAAAGTAATGTATAATCGCATTAATAATGTATTGATAAATAGCTCCTATTATAGAACCGATATTGGTGATAGATGGAGTGAGGATTCAGATAAATTGTGGGCTTGGGGTTACTTATAAACTTTTGATATGAAATCTTCTATATTATTTAATGAGATAACGGAATCCGCCATGGATTTTTTCACTCTTTTACCTTTAGACTGGCAAGATACTATTATTCCATATTGGAATCAATACAGCGACAGCAGCCGAATATATACATTATTAGAAGCGGGCAAAATTATTGGTGGTGGAATTGTGTTTACTAAAGCATCTCCAGATATGATAGCGAATGTTAAAATTGCAGATAAGTATTATCAACTCGGATACCATTACCTAGGCTATATTTGGATTTCGGAAGAACATAGAGGAAAAGGATTAGGTCAATATTGGCTCGAACAATTATTTCAAGAAAACCCAGAACAGAACTATTGGTTAAGTATTGAAGATCTAAACTTAGAATCTTTTTATCAAAAATCGGGCTTTTATCTTAGCGAAACCATCAATAACAAAGAGGGTAATGAATGGATTCTAGTACGTTTATAATAATAAATAACGGTTTTGGATGTATAGGATTTTATTAATGTGAATAAACTAACTTTGTCATGAGTTTAAATTTATAAATATTTAAAACCATGAAGCCCTATGAGCCTTAAACACTATTCTGCTCTTGCTATTATTTTTGTATTCCTATTTGCTTGTTGCTCAAAAGAAGACGATAAAAAGGAAGAAACACCAACAGAACCCATACCATTAACTTATGTCAGTGGTGCAGATTTGTCTTTTCTACCCTTTCTCGAAAGAAATAACACTAAATTCTATGATGCAGAAGGCATTGGGAAAAACGTAGTGGATATTTTTAAAGAAAGAGGAATGAATGTGGTGAGGTTGAAATTATGGTATCAACCCCAAACTGAAGCCGCTTCCTTTGCGGAAGTCAAAGCATTTAGCCAAGAGCTAAAAGCAAAGAGCTTGAAGGTATGGCTCACGGTGCACTATTCAGATACTTGGGCTGACCCAGGACATCAAGAAACTCCAGAGGCATGGAAGAATTTAAGTTTCCCAGTTTTAAAAGACAGTGTTTATAAATATACCCAAAGGATTGTTGAACAGATACAGCCCGATATTATTCAAATCGGAAATGAAATAAACGGAGGATTCCTCTGGCCCGAAGGTAATCTTCAAGATAATGAATCCCAGTTTTTACAATTAATGGAAAGTGGGATAAAAGCGGTACGAGATCATTCGAGTACTAGTCAAATTATGATTCACTTTGCTGGACATGAAGCCAGCGATTGGTTTTATAATAAGATGACCTGTTTAGATTATGACTTTATAGGATTATCCTACTATCCATGGTGGCATGGTAAAGATATGGATGCCCTTCAAAATAATATGAGCTCTTTAAAAAGCAAGTATAACAAAGAAGTCATTATTGCAGAAACCTCCTACCCTTTTACTTTGGGCTGGAACGACTGGACCAATAATATTGTTGGAGCAGACGAGCACTTGATACTCCCTAATTTTCCGGCAACACAAGAAGGGCAGAAAGCTTTTCTAAGTCAACTCAAAGAAAAGATTAAACTTGCTGGTGCTTTCGGATTTTGCTATTGGGCACCAGATTGGGTGGCTTGGGATGGTCCAGAATCTAAAATTGGCAGCTCTTGGGAAAACCAAACCTTATTTGATTTTGAGAATATGGAAACGGAAGCAACTGAAGTATTTTCGGCTCCAAGTAAATAAACTTATAATATTTAGAAGTTCCGTTATTTCTCTTCCTAATCTAAAACTTGAAACGATAGTAATTTCCTTATTCTTAAATTTTCCCTCAACAGTGAGAGCCATAAACCAAAAGAAATTCCATTCAAAAGAAAAATTCGCTGAAAAAACTCTATTTTTGCAAAAAAATAGAATGCCCTATGCAAGAATTAAAAGTATATAATACCCTAAGTAGAACAAAAGAAGTTTTTAAAGCCATTAATGCTCCTCATGTAGGAATGTATGTTTGTGGCCCAACAGTATATAGTGATGTTCACTTGGGAAACTGCCGTACTTTTATTTCTTTCGATGTGATTTACAGATACCTCAGTGCTATAGGTTATGATGTGAGATATGTGAGAAACATTACTGATGCAGGGCATTTAGAGAATGATGGCGATGTAGGAGAAGATAAAATCTCTAAAAAAGCAAGACTGAGTCAACTTGAGCCCATGGAGATTGTACAGAAATACACTTTGGATTTTCATAAAGTTCTGGAGCAATTTAATAACCTCGCACCAAGTATAGAGCCCACAGCCACAGGTCATTTGATTGAACAAATCACCATGGTTGAAGATATTCTTTCCAAGGACTTAGCTTATGAAAGTCAGGGGAGCATCTATTTTGATGTGAATGCCTATAATAAAGATTTCAATAATGATTATGGTATGCTCTCAGGAAGAAATGTAGACGAGCTGATGAGTAATACGAGAGAACTAGACGGGCAAAGTGAGAAAAGAAATCCTGCCGATTTCGCCTTATGGAAAAAAGCATCTCCAGAACATATCATGCGCTGGAAATCACCTTGGAGCATTGGTTTCCCAGGTTGGCATTTGGAATGCTCCGTGATGGGTACCAAATATCTAGGTGAGCAGTTTGATATTCACGGAGGAGGAATGGATTTAAAATTCCCGCACCATGAATGTGAGATTGCTCAAAACAAAGCGACACATGGCGCCAAAAACCCTGTTAACTATTGGATGCATGCCAATATGCTCACTCTTAATGGGCAAAAGATGAGCAAATCCACAGGAAACACCTTGCTTCCAGCCGAGCTATTCAGTGGAGACAATGACAAGCTCAGCAAAGCATTCAGTCCGATGGTGGTTCGTTTCTTTATCTTACAAGCTCATTATCGTTCTACTCTAGACTTGAGTAACGATGCCCTTTTAGCCGCTGAAAAAGGCTATCAAAAACTAATGACAGCTATGGAAACTTTGGCTGGATTAAAACCAGCGGCCTCCTCTAGTGTAAATGTGAATGAAATCATGACCAAATGTTATGAAGCCATGAACGATGATTTCAATACTCCAGTTCTTATTGCCAATCTTTTTGATGCTGTAAAACTCATCAATAGTTGTAATGATGGCAAAGAAACTATTTCTGCCAGTGATTTAGAGAAGCTTCAAAAAGAAATGAATAGCTTCGTATTTTCCATTTTAGGCTTAAAAGCTGAAGAAAAAGCTGAAGGTGGAGATAATGAAGTATTAGAAGGTGTCATGCAAACGGTATTGAGTCTACGCCAGCAAGCCAAACAAAATAAAGACTGGGGTACTGCAGATTTAATTCGCGATGAACTGGCCAAAGTCAATATCAAAGTGACCGATACCAAAGAAGGCGCTGTTTGGAATGTAGAAGATTAATCTTGTTTCATTTTTTCTAATTTCTATAAACCTTAAACTGGCTAAATCCTATTTTTATGCGCTAGGCAAAATGTATTTAAATTGTGATATGGCCATAACAAAGGAACCTATACTAAATATAATTTACTGGTAGACTCTATTAGTCCCTTTTATATGTAATTATTCCATCTCACCTGATTTGTTCTCATTGGTTGGTTTGCTATTTTTTTGTTGTGTAAAACATCAACTCATCCTTTTTTGTGGAAAAAAGGAAGCAAAAGCCATCCCAAACAAATGCCTACCCGCCTCTTATAGAATATTGATTTGCCTACCAAAGTAGAAAACTAATGACCTAATAATTTTACCTCTCTATCAGAACTAGAACACTTATCTCTATTCCAAATATGTTCGATGTCATTATTTTAAAAGCCAAGGCCCTTTGATGACAAATGAAACATTCTATAATTCACCCCATGAGCCGCCGCCTGTTTGGGAAAGGCCAGCCCACTATCTTCGAAAGAAAATTATGACTTAAGGATTAGCACCAGCTTTTATCATGAAGAAAGTGTATTTGAATCTATTTTGTTATGAACTAGAATCCAGTTAAGGATTCTGTATTAAATCAAGCAATGTTTATAAAGACTTCCAACGGAAGTCTACCTCCGCCTTATCAGGAAGTCGTTAAGCGGAGCAAATGGCTTGTAGGATATAAAACAATACTGTTTGACGCTCGTTAGTGACCATTCGCAGAATGTCACTATAAGGAGGAGTTTATTGTTTTTCCGGAAAGCTATTTGTGGAGTAGACTTCCTGATACAGCGGTGGTTTTGCTACACTTTTTGAAAAGTGTAAAGAACAAGACTATTAAACAAAACTTCTAATTCAAAAGGGTAAATGATTTCAAAAGAGCCCTTAACAACTCAACTAATAAAATTCATGTACATACACTCTAAATGCATTTAGTATTACCTAGCAATTGGGAGATTGAGTAGTCTTTTCAGTTACACAATGATACTACAGCACATCAAAATGAGATACAGACCTTAAACTCATAGAATCTTAACATCTTATTAAACAGCCCATAGCTTCTGTTTCTGAAAAAATACTACATTTGCCTCAAACCAGATTAACCAACATTATGCGTATTTTCTTCATTGCTTTAATCAGCTTGCTGTCATTGACCGCTATGAGCCAGGACACTTTAAAAATCATGTATTATAACCTCCTCAATTTTCCTGGAACAACTCCTGGAAGAGCGGATACCTTGAGAAAAACGGTGCAATATATTATGCCCGATTTATTAGTAGTTAACGAATTAAGCTCAGAGGAGGGCGCTGAATTGATTTTGAATAACTCTTTAAATATAGGTGTTTCTGAAACTTTCCAAAGAGCTGAATTTACTGATGGCCCAGACTCAGACAATATGCTGTTCTATAATGCCAACAAACTAGCTCTATACAGCCAATTTGAGATAGAAACAGAATTGAGATTGATCAATGAATATGTTGTTTATACTTTACCAATCATTAACGATACAGTTTTCTTATCTCTGTATTCAGCACATTTAAAAGCCAGTGATGGTAGTGAAGAAGAAAACCTACGTTATGCCGAAGCCATGGCTTTTAAAACTCATTTGAATACTAAACATAAAGTCAGTAATGTGATTTTTGGAGGAGATTTAAACATCTATAAAAGTAGTGAAAAAGCCTATACAGAAATTACTACTGGTCAGGACATTACGCTCTACGACCCCATATTCTCTCCTGCCAACTGGCATAATAATTCTTCCTATGCCAACATTCATACTCAAAGCACACGTTCTAGCCAATTTGGTGGAGGAGCAACAGGCGGAATGGACGATAGGTTTGATATGATATTTGTGAGTACAGATATCTTGAGTGGTGCCGAAAGAGTTAGATACGTCAGTGACAGTTATCATGCCTTTGGACAAGATGGTCAAAGATTTAATCAATCCATTAGAGTTCCCAGTAATTCAACTGCACCAGATAGCATCATTAATGCATTATACTATATGTCCGATCACCTTCCAGTTATTATGGATGTAGCCATTTTAGAGGAGGCTAACGCTATTGCTGAGGCCAATAGATTAGAATTCGACTTCCAAATAGAGAAAAATCTTATTCGTTTTTCGAGCTTGGAGAAGCCATTGGAATTTAAAGTGTTCGATGTTTTGGGTAAAGAGGTTTTTTCAAAACATCTAAATTCGGGAATGAGTCAATTTAGTCTTCCTTCCCAAATAAATTCTGGAGTTTATATCCTGCAATTCATAGAGCTCAAATCAGAAAAATCGCTGATGACTAAGAAATATTTAGACCTTTAAAATCTAAGTGTATTTGTTTAAACTTAACAATTCTTTATCCTGTATATTTGCCCCATGAAATCCGGCGTACCTTCTTATAAAAAGATTTGGCAAATCAGCTATCCTATTGTTCTCACCTTAATTGCTCAGAATGTAATTAATGTAACAGACACTGCTTTTTTGGGTCGTGTGGGAGAAGTAGAATTGGGCGCAAGCGCCTTGGCTGGGATTTTTTATATTGCCATTTTTATGCTGGGTTATGGTTTTAGTACCGGAACTCAAATTATGATTGCCCGCCGAAATGGCGAAAGGGATTATAAGCAAGTTGGAAAAATCTTCGACCAATCTAATTACTTTCTCGCCGGACTCGCCTTAGTAGTTTTCTCCATCATCTATTTCTTTGGGACTCCCATGCTAGCTTTGATAGTCTCCTCAAAAAACATTTTGGGTGCTAGCGAAATCTACCTTCAAACTCGTGTTTTTGGTGTTTTATTTGCCTTTGGAAACTTAGGATTCAGAGCACTTTTAGTAGGAATCACTCAAACTAAAGCTTTGGGATATTCCGCCATAGTCATGGCCATCACCAATGTGATTTTAGATTATATCTTCATTTTTGGTCATTTTGGAATGCCAGCCATGGGAATTGGGGGTGCAGCTATGGCCAGCGTATTTGCGGAATTATCAGCCCTCATTTTCTTCATTATTTATACTTTAATGAAGCTTGATAGAAATCAATATCCCATCTTTCAGTTTTCAAAAATCGATTTTAAATTGATAGGCAAAACACTAGAGCTTTCCATATATGTTATGGCTCAATATTTTATTTCTATCCTCACATGGTTCACCTTCTTTGCCTTTATTGAGCAAATGGGAGAAAGGTCATTGGCCATTTCTAATATAGTTAGGAGCGTATATACAGTTTTGATGATTCCCGTGATGGCTTTGAGTACTGCTGCCAACACTTTAGTGAGCAATGCCATAGGAGCAGGACATAAAGAAGATGTATTAAAAATCGTAAACAAATTAGTCTTTATTGGAGTCCTTATTGCCATTCCTATTATTGCCTCCATGCTTTTATTACCAGAAACCATGGTGAGCATTTACACCAATTCGGAGGAGCTTATTCAACAAACCATTCCTTCGATTTATACCATATCGGGTGCTGTAGTATTATTTGCTATTGGTTTTATAGCTTTTAGTGGGGTGAGTGGAACTGCCAATACCAAAACTGGATTGCTTATCGAAATCATCACCTTAGCCATTTATATCAGCTATGTGTATTGGGCCACACAAATCAAACAGTTTCCTGTTCATATTGCTTGGACTAGTGAATATGTCTATATGACTTTTTTGGGTCTATTTTCTTATGTCTATTTAGTCTCTGGTCGTTGGAAGAAAAAAGAAATATAGTCCCTTATCCGTTTCTAATCATCCTAAATAATTCATTTTTGCATTCTCTAATGAAACGATAATTCTTTACTTTTACCAAAAAATAAATTAGAATCATGCGTTTGGGGTCCATCACAGTTTATTATCTTTTATTAGTGGTCTTGCTTTTTTCAGCTTGTACACCATCCGACCCTTCCCTAGATTCATCAGCAAAATCAGGGTTTCAAAAAGAAATTATCAACTTGGCTCAACTTGATCAAAAGATAGCTCTACAAGTCACAGATTCAGATATTAAAGATTGTGAGCAAGCGCTGGAAATAGCCAGAACATTAAACGACAAAGAGATTGAACTGCAATGTCTCATCAGACTTTTCGAACTACAGAACAAACAAGAGCTTTTTAAAGATGCATTACAAACAGGTAATCTATCCTTGAATTTAGCTAAAGAGCTAAAAGACAAAACATCACAAGCTCAGATTTACATGCTTTTTGGAACCAATTATTATCACCTCTCCTCTTTTCACAAATCTTTTGAAAATTTCGAGACTTCATTGAACTATTATTTGGTTTTGAAAGATACCACTAGCCAATTGAATATTCTAAATATGCAAGGCAATATTTATTTCAATTGGCAAGACTATGAAATGGCCTACGAATATTATAATAAATGTTTAGAATTGGCTCAATTTCAATCGCGTAATTCTACCATAGCTAAATCACTAACCAATATGGGTGTGGTTTATGCAGCTCAAGCTGAAAATAAGGAATTGGGTTTAGATTCCACTCAGATGCTTAGTAAAAAAGCCGTTCAATACATAGAAAACGCCTTAGTATTTATAGATAAAACCAAGCAAAATGACATGCGAGCTGAAATTTTAAACAATTTGGCTCAAGTATATACATCAAGCAATGACTATGATAGAGCCGTACAAACTATCAAAAAAGCCATTTCAATCTCCAAACCAATCTCCGATAGAATCTATATTAATTCCTGTCAGACATATGCTCATATGCTCTTTTACAAAGATTCTTTAACAAAGGCTAAAATACTATTAGAACAAGTAGAAACCGTGACAAAACAAAAAGGGTTTCAAGCACAATATACGCAGACCCTTAATCTCATGAGTTCGATTAGTTTTAAAGAGAAGGATTTTGAAAACGCATACCTCTATCAAAAAAAATATGCTCAATTATCAGATTCCATTTTTAATCTAGACTATAAAAAGAAGATAGATGCCATTAAACTTTCCAGTGATATGGATAAGGTAATAGAGGAACAAAAGTTAAAAAGGCAGCAAAACTTCACAAGAACCCTAATCATCATTATTATTCTGATAGCCATCATTATCATCATTGGCCTCCTCTATTCTCAATCTAGGACTAGAAATATGAATTTCAAACTTCAAAATAATCTACTCACTGAAAGATTAGAAACCAGAAACAAGGAACTCACCACAAGAATAATGGCTCTGATACAAAGAAATGAGCTGGAGAAAGAAATTGTTCAGAAACTACACTCCCTTCAACCTAAAATGAAAAAGGAAAACCAAGGGGATATTAAAGAAATCATCAGTGATTTAAGCTTCAAACAAAACGATCAACTTTGGAAAGAATTTGAAGTAAGATTCGAAAGTGTTCATCAGGAATTCTTTAGCAAGTTGAGTGTGTCATTTCCAGAACTAACCACCAACGAAAAACGCTTGTGCGCCTTTTTATATTTAGACATGAGCTCTAAAGATATTTCTTCTATCACTGGCCAAAGTACCAGAGCTTTAAATGTTGCTCGTACTCGTTTGAGAAAGAAATTCGATATTACCAATAGTCAGCAGAGCCTTTCTTCTTTTTTAAACGAAATTTAAGCCCGAAACTATCTCATTGATATCCTACACCTTAGCAATAGTTGTGCACTAGAAATGCACCCCTAAATTTCTTTTGTATTGTTTTTATAGCCCAATAAAATTCTTCAAATTCTTCCAGCTCTTATAGTTTTGTCCCTAATTAATTTCAATAGGATTTAAGCGCATTTTAAGCATTAACGATTTTTTCAAAATGAAAAAAGATAAAGAATACGAAGAAGAAACAATAAGCAAACTTGAGGACCAAAACAAAGCCTTGAAAAAGCTTATGGATACACTAGACAAAAAACAAAAAGAAATAATTTCAAAAAAACAAAAACATGAGAAAGCTTAGTTTACTTTTTATTTTATTTATTGCAGCAATGACACAGCTCAATGCTCAAAAGGTTTTTCAGGGAACAGACCTAAATCCTATCAATAATGAAAAACTTGTTTTAGCCAATGGCGATCATGCCTATTGTATGGTTACTGGAGGAGGAGGTGGTGGAACTACCGGTTGGGCAAAAATGAATGTAGACCCTATAGGTTTTGAAAACATTGGCCCAAAACCCAGTGACTTGTATTTCTTAGGTGGTGATTTTGCACAAGATGGAAATTGGTATGCAACAGAATACTCTGGTGGATTTTACCAGATTGATACATTAACATCAGAGCATACTTTATTAACTACTTGGTCAATCACTGCATCGGGTTTCACTTATTCTCCTGCCTATGAAACACATTATGTTTGTTCTGGGGGTGAACTTTATACCGTAGATATGGACACTTACACTTTAGAGCTTATTGGGCCTATGGGTAATTCAGGAAATATGGTAGGTATAGGAGCCGATTTTAGAGGAAACCTTTGGGGAATAGATACCAATGATGATAAACTATATTCCATCGACCCTATAACAGGAACAGCCACTGCTATTGGAGAATCTGGATATAATTTCGATTATCTTCAAGGTTGTACTTATGATAAAACCAATGATATGATGTATCATGCTGCTTTTTGGGTGAGCCCGGGTATTTATGGTGGTTTATTTACTTATGATTTAGAAACAGGTGCTGCCATAGAGCTAGAACAATTTACTTATAACGATGAAGTAACGGTGATGTCTTTTCCATGGTCTTTACCTTCACATGGTAGCATTTCTGGCTTAGTAAGTGATGCCTCAAATGGAAATCCTGTGTCCGATGTAGAAATGAAATTAGAAGCAACGGATGGTAGTGATGGTTCTTACATTATCAAGTTCACTGAAACTGATGGCTTATATTCTTATGGAATGGTTTTACCTGGAACATATAAAATTACAGCTACCAGTTCTTCTTTTGCTGTTGCAGTTGAAAATGATATTGTGATAAATGATGGAGATGAATTAGAAATCAACTTTGAGCTCAGCACTGCTAGTAATTCTGCCAGTTTTACAGTGGTAAAAATGACTGACAATACACCTATGGAAAATGTGATGGTAGAATTTGCGGGACAAGAAGCCTCTACCAATGCAAGTGGAATGGTGAACTTTGAAAACATAGCAAGTGGCACCTATGAATATACAGCTAACTATACTGGATATTACGAAGGTTTTGGCGATTTGGAAATCACAGAAGGCTCTCATGAGCAAAACATTAGCCTATATGAGCTTAATAATGTCTCCGTTGACAAAGTAATTATTGAGGAATCTACAGGAACATGGTGTGGACCTTGTGGTTCCTTATCACCAACCATTGATGAAATATATGAAAGTGGTGCTCCAGTCAATATCATTGCTTATCATGCCAGCGACCCTTATGAAAATGAATATGCTAGTGCTAGAAATGGATATTATGGAGTAGTGGCTTATCCTACCCTTACCTATATGGGACAAGAAGCTACAGTTGGTGTTGTCGGCGAGACCGAAATACTTAACATCATTAACTCTTATTCAAGTCAAGAAACACCCGTGGAAATCAGCCTAAACAATCTTCAAGTTGATATGATGGCAAACACCGTAAATGGAAGTGCAAACATTAAAAACTTTGGGCCGGTAAACTCTGATCATATGCGTTTACATTTGGTATTAGTAGAAAACCACATTCCCGAAGAATGGCAAGGAAACCCAGAGTTAAACTTTGTAGAAAGAACCATGTTCCCGGATGAAAATGGTACGGAACTCGACTTTACTGCTGTTGGCGAAAATGAATATGAATTCTATTTAACTTTAGATGATATCTTAGACTTTGAACACTGTACTATTATAGCCTTTGTGCAAGATAACTTAACTAAGAAGATTTATAATGGAACTTCTATAGATTGTAGTTTAATCACTGGCATTAACGATGTAGAATCTAATTCCATCCTTCTTCTTCCAAACCCAGCAACCGATGTAGTTTCCATAAAATCAGATGAAGCCATCAATTCTATAAAGGTTTATAATAATACTGGTCAATTAATGATAAGGAAAAGTGATTGCAATACCATGACCACTCCATTGAAGATTAATGAGCTAACTGATGGAGTCTATTTTATTAAAATAGCAACTGATAATAAAGAGTATACAGAAAAATTGATTAAAAGATAATTATAAGGATAGAGTTAATAAATTGATTTAGCATAGTAGGGATGGTTTTAATAAGCTATCCCTACTTTTTTGTCATCATTTTACTAAAAACCACCATCCTTATTATGAATTTTGCACTGTGAATTAGTTTATGATATCTTGACATTTCTTCAATCATTTCTGTCAAAAAAAAGACTATTTTCGAGAGCTAATAAGGCACTAGGGAATACGAAAATCAATTTAGGAATTCATTTCTGTTTCTAATATCGAAGTATTTTCAACTTGCAATGACGAAACGGATAAAACATGGATTTCAAAAATAAAACCATCTGGATAACGGGTGCTAGTTCAGGCATGGGCAAAGCAACAGCTATTGCTCTATCTAACAGAGGTTTAAAAATCATCATTTCAGACCGAGATCTAAAAGGATTAAAAGAAACTGCTCAAGAAATTGAAAATAATGGCAGTAAAGTTCGGATGCTTAGTTTAGACATGTCTGACCAAGAACAAATTCTCCAAAGTGCTCAACAGATTATTTCTGAAGGAGAAGTCATTCATGGTTTATATCAGTTCGCAGGAATAAGTCAACGATCATTAACCGTGGAAACACCCATTGAAAACGACCGGAAAATAATGGAAGTGAATTTTTTTGGTGTCATTACCTTGGCAAAAGCAATACTTCCACATATGATAAAAAATGGAGGAGGACAAATGGCTGTAGCATCAAGTTTAGTCGGTAAATTTGGCTTTCCTTATCGCTCTGCCTATTCTGCTTCAAAACATGCTTTGCACGGCTTCTTCGAAAGTATTCTGGCTGAAAACTATGACAAAGGCATTCGAATATCGATGATAATGGGTGGAAGAATACAAACCAATATTTCCAAATTTGCACTCAACAAAGAAGGTAAAGAGCATGGGAAGATGGATGATGGTCAAGCCAATGGTATTAGCCCCGAAAAAGCAGCTAAACAAATTATAAAAGGGATTAGAAAAGAAAAATATGAGATTCCTGTTGGGGGAAAAGAGCTGAACATGCTTAAAATAAAAAGGTTTTTACCAGGTCTAGCTTTTAAACTAGCCCGAAGTATAAAACCGATGTAGACTTAGAATTTTAAACAAATAAACGACAATTAACACCTTGAAGAAATAGATTATATGTCAAAAAGAATCAACGGAATTCAACAGTTAGGAGTGGGAGTATTGAATGTTCAAGAGGGTTTCCGTTGGTATCGGGAAAAATTCGGAATGGATATTAAAATGTTTGAAGAAGCAGCTATTGCAGAACTTATGCTTCCTCATACCCAAAACAAAACCCGCGAGCGTCATGCCATCTTAGCACTCAATATGCAAGGTGGAGGGGGGTTCGAAATTTGGCAGCATACCGGCAAAAAGCCCAGTCCTCAAACTTTCGAAATTCAATTAGGCGATTTAGGGATTTGTGTGGGTAAACTAAAGTCATCAAACCTTGGAGAGACCTACCAGAAATATAAAGAACAAAACATAAAACTGATTACTGATATTTCTAAATCACCTACTGGCGCTCGCCATTTCTATATAAAAGATGACTATAATAATCTTTGGGAAATAGTAGAGGATTCACATTTATTTCAGAAAGATGGGAAAGTGAATGGTGGTATTTTCGGAGTTGTAATTGGTACCAAAAACATAGACGATAGCCTGAATGTATATCGCGATATTTTAAACTATACTGAGGTCATATTTGATGGTAATGGGTTATTTGAAGATTGGCAAGGGGTTCCTGGTTCAAAGAATTCATCCCGACGAATTATACTCGCACATCCCCAAAATCGTAATGGTAGTTTTTCTCCCCTTTTAGGGCCTTCACAAATAGAATTAGTTGAAGTAAAAGATAGAGAACCAAAGGGTGTTTTTGATGGCAGAATCTGGGGTGATCCAGGCTTTATTCATCTTTGCTTCGATATTAATGGCATGGATGAACTTCGTGAGGAGGTAAAGCAAAAAGGATTTCCTTTTACCGTTGATAGCGCGAAAGCCATGGATTCATTCGATATGGGTGAAGCCGCAGGAAATTTCTCTTATATACAAGCTCCCGAAGGAACTTTGATTGAATTTGTGGAAACACATAAGATACCGCTGATCAAAAAAATAGGCTGGTATTTGAACTTAAAAAAGAGAGGCGAAAAACCACTACCTAACTACATGTTCAAAGCCTTTAAATTCATGAGAGTAAAATCTTAAATTTATATCTTTGTGATACCAATTTTGAGATGATGTTAGCGTTAAATAATTTTAGAGTATTTAAGATTTATCAAGACGAAATATTTTTACATAGCCTTAGCTATGGTAAAATAAATGAAATTATAACCCTTATTTCATTTTAATATTGGTATGATGTTAGATTTCGAAGTTTCATGCGTCTAAAAAGGAAATGGAATAAATAAATCATGCTTCCTCAAAGAATACCATATCATCTTTCGCTAAGTATAATATTAGGCTTAACTCTGATATCCAATATTTTATTGGCTCAAAGAACCGAATTGGATTACTTTGAGGCTACTGAAAATCAAGATGAAGTATTACTTAAATGGGCCATCTCCAAAGGAAGCACCTGTAATGGAATTACGATAACTCACTCGTCCGACTCTCTTTACTTCTCGCCTATAGGACGAATAGAAGGTGTTTGCGGAGATGCAGATACTCCTCAACCCTATAGTTTTGTTGATTTGAATCCTCTAAAAAACCAAAAAAACTATTATAAGCTAGAACTCGGAACCAGCTCTTTTTCTGAAGTGATCTCTATCACATTGGTTAACAAAAATGAGGAGGGTTACCAAATAAGACCCCAACCTATTCATTCAGAAGCCAATATATATTTTGACAATCCCGATTTTAATACTGCCCAATTACATATTTATAATTTCAATGGCCAATTGATTTATCAAAGTCAAAGCAGAGAGAATTATTTTGAAATCAATAGTGCTCCATGGTCGTCAGGGCTTCTATTCTTTTCTATTTTATTAGATGATAAAGAAATAAAAGGCAAATTATTAATTGCTCATTAAAAGAGCTAATCGGATTTATACTATTTTTACTCCAGTATATAATCTCCGAAATCATGAACTGTATCCGCACATGCGCCCTACTCCTGTATACTCTTATCCTTCCTGTGATTTCCATAGCTCAAGTAAGAGAAGTGAAGGAATTAAAAACGAATTGGAAGTTTCAAAAAGGACCAGAAAAATCAGCCTATCAAATTGATTTCAATGATTCAGATTGGGAAACTGTTCAAGTTCCTCACGATTGGGCCATTTATGGTCCATTCGATAAGGAAATTGACAAACAAACGGTGGCCATCATACAAAATGGTGAGGAGAAAGCCTCAGAGAAAACAGGAAGAACAGGCGCATTACCCTATATAGGAGAAGCTTGGTATAGAACCCATTTTGATATTCCTAAGCTTCATAAAAACCAAAAAGTATTGCTCCTGTTTGAAGGCGCAATGAGCGAACCTAAAATCTTTTTAAATGGTGAAAAAGTAGGAGAATGGGGATATGGCTATAGTTATTTCTACTTCGATATTACTGATGAACTCCTTTCAAACCAAGAAAACACTTTAGCTGTTCATCTTCAAAACAGAGGCCTTTCTTCACGCTGGTATCCTGGTGCTGGACTTTATAGAAATGTTTCTCTTATTATCAAAAACCAAGAAAGCATAGAACAGTGGGGAAGCTTTATCACTACACCCAAAATAAGTTCCGAAAAAGCCTCCGTAAATATCAAAACCAAAACCCATGGGGAGAATAATAGCTTATTAACGACCATCTATAATTCCAAGGGAAAAGAAATAACTTCTATTGCTTCTAAAGGTTTAAACACTGAAGAATTTGAGCAAGAACTGTTTATCCCCACCCCACAACTTTGGAGTCCAGAGAATCCTTATCTATACACTGCTCATACTCAACTATTCAAGGAAGAACAATTATTAGACGAAATAAAAACGAAATTTGGCATTAGAGAAATAAAATATGAAGCCCATAAAGGCTTTAGTCTAAATGGTGAGGTAAGAAAATTCAAAGGCATTTGTTTGCATCATGATTTGGGTCCCTTGGGAGCAGCCATTAATAAATCGGCATTAAGGAGGCAATTACAAATATTGAAAGATATGGGTGTCAATGCCGTGAGGAGCTCTCATAATATGCCATCATTGGAACAATTAGAGCTTTGCGATGAAATGGGATTGATGTTTTTGGCAGAAAGCTATGACGAGTGGGCAGTGGCTAAAGTAGACAGTGGATATCATAGATTCTTTGAGGAATATGCAGAAAAAGATATTGTGAACTTAGTGAGGGCCACCCGTAATCACCCTTGTATTGTCATGTGGAGCTCGGGCAATGAAGTGCCAGACCAATGGGGAAAAGAAGGAGTAAAAAGAGCCCAGTTTTTACAAGATGTATTTCACCGAGAAGACCCCACAAGACCTGTTACAGTTGGGATGGACCAAGTGAAAGCTACTATGGAATCAGGCTTTGGAGCACTATTAGATATTCCTGGACTAAACTATAGAGTCCATCTTTACGAGGAAGCTTATGAAACCTTTCCTCAAGGTTTTATTCTGGGTTCAGAAACGGCATCCACTGTAAGTTCTAGAGGAATCTATAAATTTCCAGTGGAGAAAGCCATGATGAAAAAGTATGATGATTCTCAATCCTCCTCCTACGATTTGGAATATTGTAGCTGGTCTAATTTACCCGATGATGATTTTGTATTACAAGACGATAAACCTTGGGTGATTGGAGAATTTGTGTGGACGGGTTTTGATTATCTGGGCGAACCCACACCCTACGATCAGGCATGGCCATCACGCTCCTCCTATTTCGGAATATGTGATTTAGCAGGACTCCCCAAAGACAGGTATTTCCTGTATAAAAGCCGCTGGAATACAGAGGAGGAAACCTTACATATTCTTCCACATTGGAATTGGGAAGGCAGAGAAGGCGAAACCACTCCTGTATTTGTTTATACCAGCTATGATAGCGCTGAGCTTTTTGTGAATGGAAAAAGCATGGGTATACAGAAAAAACATGAGCAAACACCTCAAAACCGCTACCGTCTGATGTGGATGGATGTAAAATACCAGCCAGGCACACTAAAAGTAATCGCTTTTAATGAAAATGGAGAGGAGGCTGCTGTAAAAGAAATTCACACTGCAGGTGCGGCCCAACAAATTCTTTTGGAGACTGATAGAAGCAGCTTAAGAGCCAATGGTGAAGACTTAGCTTTTGTCACCGTTTCGTTAGTTGACAAGCATGGGAATCCATGTCCCACAGCCACCAATGCACTTTCATTTACAGTACAAGGAAAAGGAAGTTTCAGAGCGGTTTGTAATGGAGATGCCACTTCTTTGGAGCTTTTCCATTTGCCAAACATGAAATTATTTAGTGGGAAATTGGTGGTTTTAGTTCAATCTAGTCATGAAGAAGGAGAAATGAAACTCATTGTAGAAGGAGAAGGATTGCAAAAGGCCTCCATTCGTTTAACAAGCACAAAAAAGCATTAACCAAGGCGTACATCTTCCTTTATTTTAAGATTTTAAGCTCACAAAAGGAAGGACGAATCCTTTCTTTTCCTATATTTGGAAAGCATAAACACAAGCCTTCATGAAACAAAGTATACTCCTTTTATTATTGATTTCTTTTATAACTATTGGTATTTCTAGACCTATAGAAAAAGCAGACAGTCTTATTCAAATCACCCAAAACAGCACCAATCCATTAGAGGTTTTAAAAGCCTATATGGCATGGGATGAATTGGTATATGCCAAATATCCAGACTCCTCTATTTATTTAAATAGCACAGTTGTGGAGATGGCAGAAAAATACCTTAAGAGCATTTCTGACAGTAATATAGTCATAGAGATAAAAAGAGAAATGGCTTCTGCTTTAAATAATTTGGGGAGCACCTATAATCAGCAAGGAAATTATACTGAAGCTTTGAATTTCCATTCTAGGAGTTTAGCCATTAAGAAAGAAATTGGGAATAAGCAAGGAATGGCAACTTCATTAAATAATATTGGCTATGTATACCTATTGCAAGTGAATACGGCAAAGGCATTAGATTATTTTCATCAAAGTTTAAAAATACGTGAAGAAATAGGCGACAAAAGAGGTGAGGCAGGTTCTTTGATTAATCTAGGGACCATGTATTATCACCAAGAAGAAATGGTGAAAGCTCTTGATTTTTACTTTAAGAGCATAGAAATACTAGAAGATATAGATGATCAGAGAAGGATTGCTTATGCTTATATCAATATCGGTCATATTCTAAGCACACAAAGAAAACCAGATGAAGCCATCGTGTATTTTAATAAATGCCTAAAAATCTATGAAAGCATTCAATATCCCATGGGGGTGGCAGATGTATATAATAATTTGGGAGGAATTAGCTTACAATTAAAGAAGCCCACCTTAGCCTTAAAACAGTTTGATGAGGCCTTGCATCTATATCGGCAAATCAATAGTAAAAAAGGTATAGCAAGCAGTCAGAATAATATGGCCAAAACCTATTTGCAATTGAATAATTACAAAATGGCCATAAAACTTGCCAAGCAATCACTAGCCATTGGAAAGGCATCAGATATTAATCTTGAAATTAAAAATGCGGCACAAACCCTCTATCAAGCCTATGAAGCCCAAGGAAATAATAGTCAGGCTTATGATATGTTCCAATTATATATCAGTACAAGAGATACCATACTCAGCGAAGAAAACCAGAAGCAAGCCATCAGACAAGAATTTAAATATGCCTACGAAAAGCAAGCCACCGCAGATAGCATACAAATGATGGAAGCCAAAAAAGTAACCGATGCTCAGATAGCTGCACAAAAAGCTGAAATAAAACAAGAACGTACTCAACGATTTGCGCTATATGGAGGTGTTTTTATGCTGATTCTTTTTGGAGGATTCATTTATAATAGACTCCGCATTACTCGTCAACAAAATATACTCATCGAACAAAAAAAGAAAGAAGTAGAAGAGAAAAATAAAGAAATACTCGATTCTATTAATTATGCCAAACGTATTCAAAAGGCCATCCTCCCGCCTGATCATATCGTTGACGAATATCTAAAAGATGCATTTATCCTCTATAAACCGAAAGATATAGTAGCTGGTGATTTCTATTGGATGGAAAAGAAAGATGATTTGATACTATTTGCCGCGGCAGATTGCACCGGTCATGGTGTTCCGGGGGCCATGGTTTCTGTGGTTTGTCATAATGGCTTAAATAGAGCGGTAAAGGAGTTTTCATTATCAAAGCCAGGGGAGGTTTTAGACAAAACCAGAGATATTATTGTTCAGGAGTTTGAGAAGTCAGACGAGGAAGTACAAGATGGAATGGATATTGCTTTATGCAGCTTAAAAGGAAATCAATTGCAATATGCAGGCGCTCATAATCCATTATGGATCATCAGAAATGGAGAAATCATAGAGACCAAAGCCACCAAACAACCTATCGGGAAATATGATAATCCCAAACCCTATCAAACCCATAGCTTTGAATTAGAAAAAGAAGATGTGCTTTACATTTTCAGTGATGGCTATGTAGACCAATTTGGAGGAGAGAAAGGCAAAAAACTTAAAGCCAAAGCATTCAAGAAGATGCTATTAGACATCCAAGGACTTTCTATGTCGGAACAAAAGATTCACCTTGACCAAGCCTTTGAAAGCTGGCGAGGAGACTTGGACCAAATTGATGATGTTTGTGTGATTGGGGTGAAGATTAACTAAACTACTATGGTCTGAATTACCATAAATTTTATTACGATTGAAATTCGTTCTAAAAATTACCAAATATGGCTGGAAGACAGAAGATAGAAGCCTGAAGTAAATTTACTTCTAGCTTCGGGCTCCCTGCTTCGAACCATAAAATTCGTAGAAGCTGAAACACTAAAGTACATAGTTTTAACAACTATAAAACCATATTACTTTATTACTATTTCAACAATAATAAAGTCTCATCACAATATTTAAAATGAGTACAAAACCACGGCTAGTGCGGATTTGCAATCCGTACGGTCAAAATTAGCTTTTTTGTTATTGTTTCTGCACAGAAAAAATTTACGCGCTAGCTTTTGATATTAAAACTATAACAATTTGAAAGGTTTGTCCTGAAAATATAAACTTTGAACTTCCAAACATTGAACATTCTATTTTATAGCTTTAGCAAAAGCCTTTTCTCCTCCAACAATAGGAATGGTGATACTTGTTCCATCTAGATCAATAGTAAGCTTAGTTCCTGGTTCAGGAAGCAGTGTAAAATCTCTATCGCTTGCAAAAATCATCAGACCAATTTGTTGTCCTGCAGGAATAATTTGATCATCGGGCTGCATTTCGAAAGTCATCTCGTAAAACTCACCCGGCTTTAAGGGCTCACTTTCTCTTAAGGATTTGTGATTTTGCAAATCTGCCCATCCTCTAGTGATGATATTATCGGTAATCTTAGCTCTTCTGCTCTTATTCCAAGGCAAAGAAACCAGATAGACAGAAAGGTTTACAGCAGGTTTATTACTTGCAGCTTTTATGGTGATGGTAGAGATTCCGGAAATATGAATATCCTCTTTAAGGATAGGGCTGACATATATTAAACGATGTTCTGTTTCTTCCGCTTGTGCCAATGCCTCTCCTGAAAATGAATAATTATCAGTTAAAGTCTCTTGACCTTGATTCTGCATTTTTGAAGTCATTAGGCTTCCTTGCTTAGGAGCTCCTTTCCCTAAATAAAAAGTCACTGGACTGGCCTCTGGATTAGGATAGTTTTCATAAGCTGTAGGTTCATCTTGCTTGTCGTTCTCACGCACTATCCATGCTTTGGCATCCTCTTCTACTCCATTTTCTACCCCATGTAGATAACGGGTAAACCAACGATTCATCATCGTCATTGGAGGAGGTCCACCATGTCCATTTTGGTGATAATATATCTGTGAAGGAATCCCCATCTTTTGAGCCTCCTCATAAATTCTATAGCTATGTTCTGGCATCACATTCCAATCGTTAAAACCATGAGACATCAATAAAGCGGCCTTCATAGGTTCCATATCATTTAGATAATCCCTACCAGCCCAAAAATCATTATAATCACCAGTCACTCTATCCATTCCCTCTTTCATCTCGCCATCACGAATCACCTTATTGCTATAAGCTCTTTTCGACTCGTCGCCACTGTGAATAAAGTCATAAAGCACATCGATATCCTCCCCTAAATAACCACCCGGAGATCGCACCAAACCATTGGAACGATAATAATGATAATAAGAAGTGTTTGGAGCTATGGGAATAATAGCTTCTAATCCTTCAACTCTAGTTGTGGCAGCAGCCAAAGGAATGGTACCATTATAAGAAGTACCTGTCATTCCCACTTTACCAGTTGACCAATAAGCTTCTACTTTTTCATCGCCTGTTCTAGTGGTAAAACCATCGGCTCTTCCACATAACCAATCAATAACGGCCTTAGGTGCTAAAGATTCATTATCACCACCAACAGTAGGAGAACCATCGGACAATCCAGTTCCAGGAGAAGAAGAATGAACGATAATATATCCTCGAGGTAGCCAGGTTTTAATATGCGATTTTGAAATGATAGGTCTTTTATTTCTACGTTTAATCTCAGGTGGATGAACGAGTTGAGGAGAAGGCTGATTGAGCTCCTGATGTACATTATAGAGATAGTCGGACGAGCCAGAACCCATTCCGTCAAAATAGGGACTAGAAATATAAATGACTGGAAGTTTCAAGCCTTCATATTCAGTTTGCCCCGGACGAGTCACATCCACATGCATACGATCTAGTTTCCCATCACCATCGGTATCGAACTCCGTTTCTACCCAAAGATCATGTCTAATCCATCGATCAGCATCCTCAAATTCCGGAACTATTTGCGCTTCGCCATCTTTAAAAATGGGACCCACTTTGTTTTCATCCTGCGCCATGATTGAGGAATGAAATAAGATGAAGAAAAGAAGTCCAAGACTTAAACAGAAACTGATTTTACTTTTTACCATGATTAATATTTTCGACTAAGATATAAAAAATATTAGGCTCAAGGACCAAGTTTAGAATCACTATAATTTTCAGCTCTATGGATATCATGATGCACAAAGTATTTCTTTTTATACTATCTTTATCAAGAAATAAAGAGAGATAACGTGAAACACCTTCTGAGAAAAAACCAATCATTTGCCATCTTCTTACTTTTCCTATTTATAACAAACATCCAGGCTCAAGAGCAGAGGATAATAGACTCTTTACATACTATAAATGCTACTGAAGACAGCCCTGAAAAATTAGTCGACAATTATAATCTAATCGCTTATTCTTATGGAAACATCAGTACAGATAGCTCCCTAAAATACAGCAGATTGGCAAGAGACTTGGCTCAAAGCAGTCAATATAATCATGGCCTCGCCGTTTCCTATTCCTATATAGCCAGAGCAAGCATGCAGCATGGCTATTTATTAGATGCTATTACTAATTTCAAACTTTCTTTACCTATTTATTGGGAAGAAGAAGACTCTCTAAATATCTTGGATACCTACCGAGGTTTGAGCTATGTATATTCTTATGGGAAAAACCAAAAACAAAGCTTGATCTATAATTTAAAATCATTGGATATTGCACTTCCTTTGAAAGACTCAGTTAGCTTATCAACAATCTACAATAACCTAGGCGCTATATACATGCATCTTAGAAACTATGAAGCTTCTGTTTCTAACTTTCAAAAATCTATTGATATTATGCCTGAAAATGCTCCAATTACAGATGTAATTCCAACCTATTCAAACATAGCGGTAGTTCAAGTAGAACACAAAAGGTTTGAGGAAGCTAATAAAAACTTTAATTATGTGAAATCTCATCTTCATAAATTTCTCAGTTCTTATATGAAGGCATACTTATTCACCTCAATATCTACCTATTACACAGAAACAGAAAAGTTTGATTCTGCATTCATGTATCTTGACAGTGCCAAACAAATCATAGATACCAATCATTATATACAAATAGAATCAAGGTATTACCGTAGGCTTGGTGAGCTTTACCTAAAGCAAAACAAGTATAAAAAAAGCTTAGCGTATTTTGATAAATGCATTGCCTTATCAAAATCCATAGAAATGAATGAAGAGTTTTCAGCAATCTATAGAAAGAAATCAGAAGCTTATTCTAAAATTGGAGACCATACCAAAGCTTTTGAGTCTTTACAATTGGCCAATCAATCTCTGGATTCTTTAAATCATAATAATATTGCCAACCTGCTCAGTGAATACGAAATAGAGCAACAGATTAAAGATGAGTTGAAGCGAAAAAGGCTAGAAAAAGAGCTCTTAGAGCAGAAACTTGAAAACGAAAATATTAGAGCAAAAAGTAAGCTAAGGATGGCCATTGGCGGTATTATTTTGCTCATTTTAATCTTTGTGATTGGAATATTCTATTTCTTAAGGGTTAGAAAAAATAATGCCCTTTTAAAATCTCAGCACAAACTAATAGAGGAACAAAAATCTCAGTTAGAAGAAAACATTGAGAAGCTAGAACTCAATGAACAAAATCTAAAAGTTTTAAATGCCACTAAAGACAAATTTTTCTCCATTATTGCCCACGATCTCAAAAGTCCTTTTACTGCCATTATAGGCTTTACCGATGAACTCAAAAATAATTATAAAGAATATAGCGACCCGGAAAGAATGAATATGCTTCATATCATCGCCAACAATTCGCAGCTTACCTTTAAACTATTAGAAAACCTATTGGCCTGGGCCAATTCTCAAAGTGGTCATCTGAATTTAAATAAGAGAAAATTGGAATAGGAGCCATTGGTTAAGGAAAGCATCTCTGCCTATTTGGGAGCTGCTGCATTAAAAGAAATTGATGTTGAAACAAGTATTGAGGAGGCTGATATTTGGGGGGATAAGGAAACCATAAAGATTATCATCTCCAACTTATTTAATAATGCGACCAAGTATTGCCATCAAAAAGGGGAAATAAATATATACAGCAAGCTGAAGAAAGGCCATATCGAAATACACTTTAAAGATTCCGGCATTGGTATGAGTCAAGACATTATGGATGGTCTATTTAAAATGGAGAAAAACGTTCAACGCATGGGAACATCTGATGAAAAAGGAACGGGATTAGGCTTGATTTTATGCCAAGAATTTATCCATAAAAACAATGGCGATATTGGAGTAAAAAGTACTGAGGGAGAAGGTAGTGAGTTTTGTATTTCTTTGCCTTTGTATATGTCTTAAATGGTAGTCATCCCGAATAAACTACAATACCAACATTACTCCGAAATTAACATTATAATTTCATTTATTTCAGCTTTATCATCGTAAAAAACATCTGGTAAGATGGTATTTCAATCCAATCGCTTTTGCCATTTCACGCAAAGAAAACGCAAAGGGAAAACATACAAAGTCCGCAAAAGGGATTGTATATTAAAATTCGATATCATTTGCTTAGATGGAATTGTATTCCATCGCTCTATTAATATTATGGATTGCTATAATCTTCATTTTATACTTTTCAAAAAACGAAGGAGCTCTTCAAAAAAACTCAATATTGAACTTGGAAAGGTCGAAGCTGTCGGGCTGCGATTTGGAGTCGCGCCCCGACTGGCTGCCTCTTTTTTTATTGAACAATTAATTTCCCTCTATAAACCTCCCCGCCAATCTCCCCTTCATAAAAATAAACACCACTGGCAATGCCACTACATTCCCAAATGAGGTTGCCTTGGTTGGGTTCAATATTTAATGTTGCAATGACTTTGCCATAGATGTCTTTTATTTGGATTTGGCTTTGTTTATTGATGTTGGGCAGCTCAAAAGTAATTTGATTAGTGGCAGGGTTTGGATAAAGATACAAGGATTTCTTATTGATTTCGTCTATGCCAACACATGCTCGTACAACTATGTTTTTAGGTTCTGAATACTCCGATTCTCCACAACTACTGGTGCTTCTCACACTCAATGTTGCTTGTCCTTCATAATCTGTATTCCAATGGATAAGGACAGTATCGTTTTTATTGGTGAGCTCTCCTGCTTCTAGTGGTTCTAATAACCATACGGCCTCCTCATATTGTGGGTTGGTTATATGTGTGGTATAAATGGTTTTAGTATAGCTTAATGTACAAATGGTATCTTGGCCTATGGGCTGGCTTGGTATTGTGGGTGGGTTTTGGTTACAATCTAGGAGCGAGAAAAACCAGATATCTTCATTGGCATAAGGGTAGTGAAAATCGCATGTGATATCAAAATCATCATTTCCCTTAGTTGCTGAAGCAGAAATAATAAAATGACCTTCATCTATTTTTAACACTCCTCCTGGTATTTGATCTCCCCAGGCTCCAATACACTTTTGATACTGAATTTCACCTAAACTATCTATTACTACATACCAAATATCATACCAACAATAGTTAGCTTGGCCACAGTGATTACCTGAAACATCACCATTGTATGATTTTGTACTACCGAGGAAAGTATAATTTCCATTTTCTTCATTTTTGAATAAAGCATAAGGGTTATCATGATCTCCTCCGCCGTAGGTTTTGGAATTGGTTATATTACCCAGTTTATCTATTTGAAAAAACCAAATATCTGATTTATAAAAATTATAGCCCACATCACCATCATTACTATTACTTGTAGCTAATATGGTATAACCATTATCCTCTTCAATAAGTTCTCTACCATTATCAAAATCAGACCCTCCATAGCAATTTTCCCACTCGATTTCTCTCTCCGAATTTAGCTTAATCATCCAAATATCATTATAATATGTATCTCCAGCATTATTATGGTCACATATACAACCTCCGTTTAAGCCCCTGCACGAACCTAATATTAAATAACCTCCATCGGATGTTTGCAAAAGATCAAAACCATAATTAGGTCCATTTCCACCAAATACATCACTCCAAAGTAATTCGCCCTCGCTACTTACTTTGTAAAACCAAATATAACTTGAACCATCGGGATTTTCGTAGTTTAAATCTCCATCGCTTGAAGAAGTTCTTGAAAGCACCAATATATCTCCTTCTGGCGTTAATTGAATATTTGCCAATCTCTCAATATTACTACCTCCAAAAGTCTTTTCCCAAATTATCTCACCATCAGTATTGAGTTTAACTAACCAATGATCACCATACCCCTGGTTTCCTGATTCAACATCTCCATCAGTTGAATATGAACGACCAATGAAGTAACAAGTGCTATCATTACTCTTTATTAATGCATCAAGCCGGTCAGAATCACTACCGCCAAATGTTTTTTCCCAAATTAAATTCCCATAAAGATCTGTTTTTATTACCCAGATATCATCAGGACCATGATTTCCTCCTGCAACATCACCATCATCTGAACCAGTTGTACCGCCAATTAAATATCCAGCACTAATTTTTATTATTGAATTACTATAATTTCCAGTAATATCATTTTCAGTTCCTCCAAAACAGTTTTGCCATTGGATTTCAACTTCTTGAGCATAAATGGAATTAAATGAGAGTAGAGTCAAAATTATTATTAGTTTTCTCATGGTTCTTTCATGTTTTATTTGATAATTAGTTTCCCTCGATAAACCTCCCCACCAATCTCACCCTCATAAAAATAAACACCACTGGCAAAAGCACCGCATTCCCAAATAAGCTGGCTTTGGTTGGGTTTTATATTTAATGTGGCGATGAGCTTGCCGTAGATATCTTTGATTTGGACTTGGCTTTGTTTTTTGATGTTTGGTAGCTCAAAGGTGATTTGATTGGTAGCTGGATTGGGATAGAGAAATAAGGATTTCTTATTGATTTCTCCTAAACCTAGGCAAATTTCTACTTCAATTAATTTGGCTTGTGTATAAGCTGATTCTCCGCAGTTACTAATGCTTCTAACACTCAATGCTGCTTGTCCTTCGAATGTGCTATTCCATTCAATAATAACAGAATCTTGCAAATTAGTTAGTGCTCCTGCTTCTGCGGGTTCTAATAACCATTGAGCCTCCTCGTATTGGGGGTTTATTATTTGTGTGGTATATGTATATTGACTCGAATTATTGCTACAAACAGAATCTTCTCCTTCTATTTCTGAGGGTGTATCTGGTTGAAAAAACTCACAATCTACGGCCTCAAAAAACCAGATATCATAGGATTCTGATTCATAACCTCCCCAAACCTCTCCATCTGTTGGAGCTTCAGGGTTATCGGGGTCTGCTTGCCTTGAAAAGCCAGTTCCTGCTATAAGATAATGAGAATCTGATTTTTTTATCACAGCTCTGGAAAGTCTTGTTTGACTTGCATTCCCGAAACATCTTTGATCTAATAGCTCTCCTTCGGAACTCAGCTTAAGCATCCAGATATCAGAATTAATATTGTGCGGATATAATAAAGTATGGTGTTTACCTACCACATCTCCATTATTAGGTGAGTTTGTGGTTCCAAAAACGGTAAAGCTCCCATCTTCATTTGCAAATACCTTACTACTATGTTCCCATTCATCTCCACCTAAAGCTATATCCCAAAGTATATTGCCCATACTGTCAATTCTTACTACCCAAATATCATCCTGATCGGGAACATCCGGAAAATCAAATCCATGTACATCGCCATCAGATGATTTGGTGGAGCCATTGAGAATGTACCCTCCATCATCCAGTTGAGCAAGACCATATCCTCCTGAATCATAATTGCTTCCACCAATTAATTTTTGCCATTCAATATTTAATTGAGCATCAAGTTTTAATAGCCATACATCGTGCCAACCTCTTGGTTCTGCATTTACCATACCGTCATTTACTCCTGCACGTGCTGCTGTAAAAAAGCCTCCATCATCTGTTTGTATCAGACTGAAAATATTATCAGATTGCGAACTTCCAAAAACACGACTTTTTACAATTTCACCTTGGGGTGTTATCTCCCAAATCCAAATATCTAAATAACCATAATTAATATTTACATCATTATCTGATGAAAATGTTGGTCCATAAGCCAAAATATTCCCATTTTCAAGATATAATAAATAGGCTCCATAATCTGTCATGCTGCCGCCATAGGTTTGTTCCCAAACAACCTGACCAGAAGTATCTATTTTAACTACCCAAAAATCATGACCTCCCATATTTCCTGATTGTATATCTCCATCGTCAGAATATGTGCCTGCACCCAAATAAATCATTCCTAAATCATCTGATGCAATTGACGCAGGGGTTTCATCCAATGATCCACCGTAGTTTTTCTGCCAAATATATTCACCATCAATATTAGTTTTTGTTACTAATAAATCATTGTGATGTTCATCGTACCCAGGGCCAGTTATCATTCTTGTTCTGCTTAAAATATAAATGGCATCTTGTGTTTCAACAATATCTTGAACTACATCTTCTTCAGATGTACCATAAATAGATTGCCAAATAATATCTCTAGGTAATTGAGAATAAATAAAATATGGAAAGATTGAACATAGTAATAAGAGGACTAATGATTTCATAATTATGTTGTTAAAAAAGAATGCGCTTATAATATAAGCACATTCTTTAAGATTAATTATTGAATAATTAATGTTTCACTTAGTTGATAATCTCCTGCTTGGATTTTAATAAGATAAGTTCCATTCGGATGATTTCTAATATCAAAAGTAATTTGTCCTTGAACTCCATCAATATTTTCAGTATGTAGAGTTTTACCTTCAACATTTATCAGTTGTAGCATAGCTTTTTCTATCCCAATAGGTAATGTATAGTCTATTGATGTATAAATAGTTGCTGGGTTTGGTTTTATATCCATACTTAAACCCATGGCCTTTGCAAAATCATCTTGTGAATAATAAAATGATGATGTGCTAGCTTTATTTTGATTAATAGGGCTAATACAATCACAGTAGTTATCGCCATAAACAAAGCTTAATATATTCTGGGCGCCATATTTAGCTTCGCCATTACTATTTTCAGCTAAGTCTATCAATTGAGATTTTTCAGTACTATTTAGCATAAAAACATTTCTATCCTGTTGTTTTAATGCTACTTGCAAATTAAGTAGCTCCTTATAATCATTAAACTCCTGTAGTTTTTCACCTTGTAGGTTATACAAATTCGGAATTAGATTTAATAGGTTATTAGCTGCGGTATAATTATCTTCATAAAGGTATGTTCCAACAATTTGCTTATCTGCTTCAATATTTCCCATATTTCCCAACCAATTTCTCAGTTCCACAATATTTAATTCCTCTTCGTTTTTAATGGAGCGAATTATTGTTTGAGCTGCTTTAGTTTTATTCACAAAAGATTTGGTTTTTTGACCAATTAAGGCAGTTTTAGCACTTACACCTGTTGACATTTGTTTTAATACATTAATCATATAATCAGGCAAGGGTTGCTCTTTATTCTCAAGGTGTTCCATTAAATCTGTTTTACGTAATTCATCGGGGTTGGCTGAAAGGATCTCAAATAATACAGACTCCGGTAAAACATCCGTTTTATCGGTAGCTTCGATTAATACTTCTTTTGATAGATAAGGCGACATTCCTAATAAATTAGCACGCAATTCCCAAGTATCGGTGGCTTGTGCAGAAGCTATACTTAAACTGGTTGTTTCCGTACTACCACCATCTTTTAATTCTTCTAGAAGAATATTTACGGCTTCATAATCCTGATAATTACTATAGAAATCTTGTTCCACTTCTAATTTCTCAATATCAGTTAATATCAACTTGGTTTCTAAACCGGTTCCTCCACCACTTCCAAAATTAGATAAGCATTCATTTTCATTAGTCACTTCAATGGGAGTAACATAATTAGAATAATACTCTAATTCTTCATAAGGTTCATCAACCCAATAATAGTTTACTTCTTGTGTAAAGTTATTTTGAATTTGAGGGTTGGTAATTGAAAACTTGTTACCCGCCGCTTCTTGAAGGCTTCCAACATGTCCGGTAATCATAGAGTTCTCAGCAATAAAAATATCAATAGTATTGTTTGTGTTTTCATTACAAAGATATGTTACACCATGTTCATCAACTAAATGATTTAACCTATTCCATAATTCTGCTTGGTTTCCAGCAGTAAGGCCATTAAATATATTTTTATAAATGTCATCAGATTCAGAAGGACATTCATAAACCAAAACACCAACCACATCACCACCAGTGGTTCCTTGCATCTTACTAAAAGTATTTTCTTCAATATCGAAACCAAAGCTTTGGTTCATTTGGATACCTCTGGCACTGAAATAAGAACATTTTTGTTTTTCAAAATTGTCTATTCCATTATTGCCAATTTCAAACTCATTATTGATAATGGTAGCGGCATTTTCAACAGTGGTCATAAAAATACCATAATGATTGTTCTCAAAATAAGAATCTTCAATTGTTATTGCATACGGATCTGGTGAACCAACTGTATTTCCAGACTCAATGGCTTTTTCAAATTTGGTAAAAGTGTTGGTTTCCCAACCGCTTACGCATTCGCCATTTGGTCCAGTAACTCCCGTACATTTACCTTTGAACTTATAACCAGCATCTAGAGTATAAATGGCTTTACTCTCAGGGAAAGCAGAAGTATTGATAAAATCACATGCTGTAAAGCTTACCCCTCTAACTTGCCACATAGTTACGAAAGCTAGGAATGGGTTGTCCATGATATAATCAGAATTATTTTCGAAAGTACATTGGCTAAATCCAGAACTATAGTCCCACTCTAAACCAAATTTCATGTTTTTATAGTCCATAAAAACGACTGCTCTATGATTATTTAAAAAATTAGAGTTAATGGCTGAAATCATACCTCCTGAAGTGCTATAATAGTCAGGTCGCCATAGTTGAACAGCTTCGTTGGCATGTTCTATGGTGGTATTATTAAGAACTAGTTTTCCTTGGTTTGCTTCAGTTTGGGAAAGGCCTTTGTTTCCCCAGACTTCTATGCCTTGCCATTTGGCATCTGCATCCCAGCATTCATAATTAGTAAGTATACAATTATTTAATACTAATTTTGAACCAGGTTTAATAATAACTTTAGCCATAAAGTCCTGGTCAAACTCCATTGTAAGGTTATTTATGGTAAGTGTTTTATTATCTTTTAATATAAACCCATGCTTAAAAAGAATTTTTCCATCAATGATAAAACCCTCCTCTGGATCATTATCATTCAAATCCCAAATCATATCTTCTAAGCCATAGATTTCTGTGGGGGCATCATTCCCAATTTCTAACATATTTTCAGAGAAATCGTACATATCGCCTTTAAGTATTACAAATTGCTCTTCTATTCCATCTTCACATTCACTTTGGTCGGTGAGTTTGTATCTATAATTACCCCACATTAAATTGGAGGCTTCGAAACAATCAAGTTCACTATTAAATACGAATAGGTTGCTAATATCCTGCCAATTATAACCAGCTATTTCTGGATCATCATAATAGGCTACTAAGCTATATTCAGGTATTCCACCAGAAACACATATGGTGGCACTACCTGACTCTAAATCACATATATCAGGACTAGTACTAATGCTTGTATTTAGCATTTGGAGATCGTTTTCGGGGAGGGTATAGTATTTTATATTGCCTATTTCTGTAAAGGCATTATGAAAATAATTATTTGTAGTTGGATCATAATCAAAAACATTAGCACTAAACAATCCAGTGTTTCTATTTATGACACCTAAGTTATGTCCATTATCTGCAACGGCATAGATATTCCCATCAGGTGCTGTTTGAAGATAGGTATGTCCAAAGTTACTTGTTCCTGAGACTACTATATAAGAACCGTCTGTATAATTTAGCTTAATAATTCCTTCATCTTCACAACTAAGGTAGAGAAATTGTTTTTCATTTTCGAATGGAGAAAATTCTATACCTCCTATTGCGCCAACTTCTAAATCTATGGCGTATTCTTCATCATCTTCTTCTGAATTATAAATAAGTATTTTTGAATTATTCCCTGGATTTGGTGTTGTGATCCATGCAAATATCGGAGCTTCAAATTCATTTTTATCTTGCATTTCAAGATTATATCCTCGAAAATCACTGTTTTCAAATACATCAGATTCAAGATTTTCTAATAATGTTTCTTCATGTTCAATACCATCTTCATCAATAATAAATTTTTGGAGTCCAAATTTACTATCAATGGAGTTGTCAGTCCAATCTCCTACCACGACATATAAATATTTTTGACCTAGATCGGAATCAAAATTTGAAATAATAAACCCAACTCCTTTGCTGTCTTCTAGATAATCACCAGTACTGGAGAGATCTAATGGTGTTCTTGTGAAGTTTATATCCCCATTCTCAATTTTTACATCAACCACATGAAACAAAGTATGTTCATTTGCAGATCCTCCTCCATATTCTTGAGAATAGAACATTTTATAATCTAGATCTTCATCTATACTCCTAATAATTTGAAAATCACTATGAATTAAACGGGTTACACTTCCGTTTGTTTCCCATTCACCTGATTCATCACCAAAAAAATAATGTTTCCCCATGACATAAAAATCCTGCTCAATAGTACACATATATGCACCTCCTGTAAATTCAGCAAAGTCGTTCGAACCAGGACCTGTTATTATTCCATTATCAAGTTGGATTGATGAGCTAATTCCACTTTTTGTAAAATATAATTGATGATTTTGGTAATGATAAGCATTATTTGAGTAATCATATTCATTTATACTTGATAATACCCAACTTCCTATTGGGTTTTCTTGTGCCATTGCTTCCATATTTATCATTACAGATAATATGAAAACAAAGAAAATATATTTATATTTCATTTTATATTAATTTTGCATTGAATAATTTTTTGAATTCGATCGAGAGATGAGCATCGCTAAATGCTTTCGGGTCATGACAGGGTGAGATTTGTCATGACCCACCTCGGGTCGAATTTATTCTTTCCTAAATAGAATATACGGTAAGCGATATTCTTTCCATGAAACAATACTATTTTTAGTGTACCTATACAGGGGGGGGGTATAGCAATAATTGCTATCATTTGATATTATTCTTGCTGGAATGAAGCCTAATATTTGGTAAAGAAAAATCATATTTTCGAGATAAAATTTTGCCTTCCAAATGTATAAATTTATTAGCTGCGATAACAGTAATTAAGGTTCTTTTTTGTAAAAATGATGCTTAAATATTTTATCTATTTGTTTATCAGCCATATAGATTTTTTTATTTAGAATATTTCTAATATGATGAAATAATAATAGCGCTATCAGATTCTCTTTTTATGATTAAATGCTAAACCTGCTTCGGCAGGAAGGTCATCAGAGCTGGAGATAGGGAAGCTGATGAGCTGGGATGTGTTTCTAACTATAAATACTCTAGGCACTTTAAGCACTTATTTGTCATTCCACACAAAGAAAAAGGAATCACTGACACTCCGGTCAGGATAAACGCGAATAACAAGGATTTGCCGGGTCAAGTCAAAATTCTGGGGGAATTGATTTTGTATTCATCAATAATTATCACA
>NZ_JABKCA010000024.1 GCF_013166655.1 Lentimicrobium sp. L6 | reverse complement strand
GCGAAAACATACTTGCCTGTGTTCATAATGAATAATTTATAATCACAAACATAGTTGATTCAAATCGTCACCGTCTATATTCTTACCTTAGATATAGTATTTACAAGGTTTTCAAGATCCTAAAGCTGACTTTTACTGGACACTAGTGCTAAAAATCATTAAAAATATGAATTGACTATTCCACAATCATTTTCTTAGAAACACTTTCGTTGCCAATGGTCACTGTATAGAAATAAACACCTGACTGTAGGTCTCTTGCAGGTAATTCTATTTTCATTGTATTATTGATAATTCTAGGATTCAAGGTATAAACAGTTTGTCCCATTAAGTTACTCACTTCAATGAGAACAGGAGCAGAAACAGCACTTGTTAATTCAATAGTTGTTGCATCAGTAAATGGATTTGGGCTATTTTGACTAACTGCAATATTAGAAACAGCTTCTAATTTATTTAAACCAACAGTCCAAGGAAATTTCACTCCCTTTACATAGCTATGAGTAACGGGATCAGATTCATTACCTGCATTAAATTCAGCAGAAGTTACAGAGGTAACAACAGGAATATGAACAAAATTATCTTCTATTATACTAATTTGCCCAACATTATGATAAAAGTAAAATCCAGCATATAAATCATCGGATGTGAAATTAGTTACCGGAAAGTCTGTGAAATCGCCACCATTAACAAACCTACCACCAGCTTTAATATTAGGAGCCCCATTTCCACCTTCGAAATCTTCTGGGTTTTCAGTATCACACCAAACAGCAAATACGGCTGTACCATCTTCAGTTCTTGTTGCACGAAGTCTAGAGCCCCATGATTCTGTACCAAAACCATAAGTAGATTCATCACCTAAATCTTCAGCAAGAAGTGAATCTACAAAATATACATTCTGAACACCATTCATATTAATGTCTAAGTTAAAAATATAATCTAGGTTATTGCTATAAGTCCACCCCACAGAATCGGTATGTGAAGAGAAAGTACCAGTAGCTTTTACGAATAACTGTAACTTACCTTCATTATCAGCAACCCCATCAAGTTCGCTAACATTAGGCCACATAGGTCCTTCAAAACCACCAGTAGCCCAAAGATATTCACTCATTACTTCGTTATCGGCTAAGTCAATTTCTATTTGTTCCCAATCTTGACCTTGATTTTCTGTCTTAAACACAATAGGAGAGTATCCTCCTTCGTCATCTAAATTTGCATCAACACCAATCATCCATGTATAACCCACAGAACCATTATTTGACCAAGCATTACCAAATGTCCACTTATTCTTTGTAGTTCCTGGGTTAGATCCACCAATTCTCATAGCTAAATCTACAGGAATTTCAACATAGTACCAATCAAAACTAGAGCCATTAAAATCAGCATACCAACCACCAATGTTAAATTCAGTTGAATAACCATCCTCCACTTGATATCTTCTCTCTATTACGTGAGCCATTCCATCGGAACATACTTGCAAACCATTACGAAGCATCTGACTACCAGACCAATTCGGGTCTGCGGGAATAACTTCTTGAACTAAATCATCTCCATTTACCTTTGAAGTAGCACGGAAATTTTCATGCCAACCATCATTGCTATTAGGACCACATGAAACAATATACGCCTCATCAGGATCTGTATTTCCTTCTGGATTATAAATAACACCTGAGGGATATCTACAAGCATATTCTGTTTGCATCATCCATGTATTATCCCACGTATTAGCACCATCTGTAGAAGTAGCAGTAATAATGTTACCACTATTTAGAGCTTCAGGATAAGTTGCTGGATCTGTTCTAAAGGTAAAGGCATAGGTACCTATTTCTGTATTATAATCTAGATATCTTTGCTCTTCAAGTAGAACCGACCAAATATTTGCAGAATTTCCTATATATACTCGCTCAACAGCTTGTACACCTTTGAAATCATAATTAGCTGTAATACTAGGGTTTACTTGTACTGGAGTCATCTGTAAATCGTTTTTACTTCGGGGATCTATTTCGTCTTTGGGTCTATCACCCTTTTTTCAATCGGCCATAGCAGCAAATGAAAGGCTTAAAGCTAAACTAAACAGTAATTTTTTTTTCATAGTTTCAAACATTTAAAAATTATTATTATTTTATTAGAGTATATCTATCCTAAAATAGGAGTTAAAGTTAGCCTTGAGAAATGTTTTGAAGAAATGGATTTAATAATTATTAATATCAAATGCTGTTGAAAAAGCTTTTTTTTAGTATTATAAAATGGTATCCGTTCAATAATAGGCTTTCAGCTTTTTTTTCGTGTTTTTGAATTGAAAATATTGGAATCGAATGAGGAAATAAAAATGTATTAAATAATGTAAATCACATAAATCGAATCTTAAGTTTAAAGATTTAGGCGCTATCACTAAAAAATATTTACCATGCTTAGAAAAACTGCAGTATAATTGAAAATGAAAACCATACTTTTGTGCCATATTTACAAATCAGTTGTTTTCAACACCATAAAAATATGTCAGAAAACTATAAATTCTCCCAACACAAAAAATGCGAATACTTCCCTTGCCATCAAGGATTAAAAGAGGAGGAGTTTAATTGCTTATTCTGTTATTGTCCGCTTTATAT
Source organism: Lentimicrobium sp. L6 (assembly GCF_013166655.1). NCBI lineage: Bacteria > Pseudomonadati > Bacteroidota > Bacteroidia > Bacteroidales > Lentimicrobiaceae > Lentimicrobium > Lentimicrobium sp. L6. Next base: position 56,472 of record NZ_JABKCA010000024.1, on the reverse strand, counting down.
GCTTCAAGATAAATGTGGAGGAAATTTTAAATATGCCCAAGGTATTAAAGACTGTAGCGATTGTACCATAACTCATGCTACTGGAGGATACGACCATGTGATGAGTAAAATGGGCATGATTATGAAAATAGGTAGTGAAACGAGTAACAAATAAGCAGTTTGGGTTATGATTAGTTTTGCCGCCATAGATTTTGAAACTGCCAATAAAAAAGGCAGTAGTGTTTGTGCCGTTGGAGTGGTCGTTGTAAAGGATGGAGAAATCACCAATAAATTCTACAGTCTTATTCAACCTGAGCCCAACTACTACGACTACTGGAATACTCAAGTTCACGGGCTCACAGAACTCGACACCGATCAATCTCCTGTTTTCCCCGATGTTTGGGACCAGATAATACCTTTAATCGAAGACCTCCCCTTGGTGGCACATAATAGTAAATTCGATGAAGGTTGTCTAAAAAAAGTCTTCCAAGTATATCAAATGGATTATCCAAAATACCGTTTTTACTGTACCGTAAAAGCGGCTAGAAAACACTTTCCTCAACTTGAAAACCATCAGCTCCATACCGTATCAAAGCACTGTGGCTACGAAATGAGAAAACACCACGAAGCTCTGGATGATGCCTATGCTTGTGCTATAATTGGGATGAGGATTTTTGGGAATACTATGTTGTTTATGTAGCTGATTCGACATTACAAATCAGTTTTCCTCAGCCCAATTGGGAGTCTGATTTGCAAGATTTGCATTTTATTTAAAATACCATTCTTTGAATGGTCCAAATCAATAAACAATATGACAACCTAGGGATTTTTGCTCCTTTTAGGGTTTGTGGTATACAAAAAATTGCCATCATGAAACTATTACCGAACACTAACTAGAATACTGCAACTGAATCAGTTTATTATACTTGCCATCATTTACTTTCATTAGATTTTCGTGGGTGCCTTGCTCCACTATTTCTCCTTGTTCCATTACCACAATTTCATCTGCTTTTCTAATGGTTGATAAGCGGTGGGCAATGATAATGGAGGTTCGGCCTTGCATTAATTTCTCAAGGGCTTCTTGAACTAGTTTTTCTGAAACTGAATCTAATGATGAAGTGGCTTCGTCTAATATTAAAATCTTAGGGTCTTTTAAAATGGCTCTGGCAATGGCTATTCTTTGCCTTTGCCCACCAGAAAGCTGAGTTCCTCGTTCTCCAACGATGGTATCAAATTGCTCTGGAAAGCGTTCGATAAACTCCAAAGCATTGGCTTTTTGTGCAGCCTCATAAATGTCTTTTTCACTGGCATTGGGCTTTCCATAAGCTATGTTTTCACTAATACTTCCTCCGAATAGAAAGATGTCTTGTGGTACCAATGAAATCTGACTTCTTAAAGCCGATAATGGAAAATCATGACTATCGATGTCATTGAAAAACAGACTATTTTTTGCTGGCGGATGCAACATCAATAATAAAGAAGCCATGGTACTTTTCCCCGCTCCACTATGACCCACAAGAGCTACCATATTATTACTTTCGATGTTTATATTGATATTTTGAAGCACTTTTTGGTCTGGGCGCGATGGATAGGCAAAGTTCAAATTCTTAAGACTGATTTGCCCATTCATTTTATACTTTGAATCTATTTCTTTGAGGTCTTGAAGTTCTTCTGGCTCTTCATCATAGATTTTAAAAAGGTCCTCAGTGGCACCAATAAATTTCTGAATATTGGTATAAACATTGGCCAAACCGCTTATGGTACCACCCACAAACACAGAGTAGATAACAAAGGAGAATAAATCACCTGCAGCCATTTCGCCAGCCTGCAAATATCGTGAACCTTGCCATACCACAGTGGCAATGGCACCAAAAAGCCCGAGTATGATAAAGGAGGAAAATGCTCCTCTATACCTTCCACTCGTCATACCCAAGTCAGCTATCTCTTTCGTCTTTTTCTTATAACGAGCAATCTCAATATATTCATTGGTAAAGGCCTTTACACTCTGAATTCCCTGTAAAGTTTCCTCTATAATGGTATTTGAATCAGCCAACTCCGATTGTATGTCTTTGGAGAATTTGCGAATAAACTTACCAAAAAATCGAGCAAAAATCATAGTAGGAGGGAGTATGATTAGCATAAAACCAGTAAGTTTTATAGAGATGATACCCAATAATGTAACCCCACCAACGATGATGATAATCTGTCGGATAAACTCGGCCAAGGTTGTGGTCATGGTCTCCTGAAGCAAAGCTACATCTGCTGAAATTCTACTGTTTAATTCTCCAACTCTTCTCTTCTCGAAAAACTGAAGTGGGAGTTTGATCAAATGACTATAGCTAGCCAAACGCAGAGCAGCAAGAGATTTCTCAGTTACATTCACAAATAAAACAATCCTGAAATAGGAAAATACCGCTTGAAGTATTAATACTCCAGCAATCAATAGAGCAGTTTGATTTAAACTCAAACCAAAAGTAGTATTCTCGACTGAATTCACCAAATCACCCAAGAGTTTTGGAAAAGCCAAACTCGCCAAACTAGAACCCAATAAAAAGAAAACACCTAAAAAGTACTGTCCTCTATAGGGTTTGATATATTTATAAAGACGCATTGCACTGGCAAAGCCATTTTTATTGAGCTTTCCTTTGGGAACATTTGAGGTGTCTATTTTTGCCATTATTTGTTTTCAGTCTAATTTCTTTATTCAAGATCTATTGTACTTCTAAATCATATTGAATGTTTGAAAGGATGTTTTCTACAAAACTAGTTCATCTGTTTTATTTGGTGCTTCTTGTTACCATAAAAATAACATTCTAAATATTCTTGAACAACATATAATAGAATTAACTTTGCTTTTTATTGGATGAAAAAGCTTATAATTGAACATTATAAATCAGCACTTATACTATTGACAGAAAGGTGATTGCTGTATTCAATGCTCATCATTTTACATACAGATAAGTTGAAACCTCATTACATAAAACAAATAGAAATGAATAAATTAAACATTCTTTGGACAACGAATAACAGAGACACTATTACTCATATGATCTCCATGTATGCTGTAAATACTTTAAAAAAGGGATTATGGGATGAAGTAAGTATCATTGTATGGGGAGCTTCTGTAAAGCTTTTAGGAGAAAATGAAGACTTGCAGAAAGAAGTTATTACTATAATGGAAAAAGGGGTTCAAATAGGTGCGTGTAGAGCATGTTGTGATAATATGGGAGTGACCGACACTCTAGAGAAATTAGGAATAGATGTCAAATATATGGGAGAGCCATTAACTGAGATATTGAAGCAGGATGGGAAGCTTTTAACTGTTTAATATCATTAATAATTTTAGCATTTCTTTAATGAATTAAGGAAGTGAGTTCAGAAAAGAATCACTTTCCTTTGTTGAATAGTATTTAAATAAATTTGGAGGAGGGTAATGATGAAAATGGCAAGTAAGATGATAATAGATATCGTTTCAGATGTGGTTTGTCCATGGTGTGTGATAGGCTATAAGCGATTAGAGAAAGCAATAGAGGAAATGGGGTTACAAGATCTAGTAGAGATAGAGTGGCAAGCTTTTGAACTCAACCCGACTATGCCTGTTGAAGGACAAGAACTACAAGAGCATATCAGTCAGAAATATGGTTCTACCATTGAGCAAGGAAAGCAATCTAGAGCACAGCTCACTCAATATGCTGCCGACTTGGATTTTAGATTCGATTTTTTTGATGGCATGAGAATGCCCAATACCAGAGATGCTCATATTTTAATTGATTATGCTTTAGAAAATGGAAAGCAAACAGAATTAAACCTTCGTTTGATTTCTGCTCATTTTGGTGAACATAAAGATATTTCAGATCCCAAGGTTCTGGCTCAAGAATTAAAAGCTGTGGGATTAAATGCAGAGGAAGGACTAGAAAGATTAAAGGATACAAAAGCTCGTGAACAAATTATAGCTAAAGAAGCCTATTGGCAGAAACGGGGAGTAACAGCAGTACCCACCATGGTTTTCAATAGAACCACTGGTATTACTGGGGCACAACCAGTGGATGTTTATAAAAAGCTCTTAACTGATTTGTTAGGTGGATAATTGAAGATGTGTCTCCTCTATAATTATATTTAGATTTGAGAAACGCTTAATAATAGCATGGAAGAACTAAAAAGAAAAATTTCAGAATGTAAAGTATGCAAGTCGAATTTGCCATTAGGGCCACGTCCTATTATTACGGCACATCCCAAAAGTAAAGTCATCATTATTGGTCAGGCACCAGGCATAGCGGTTCATAATACTGGAATTCCATGGGACGATAAAAGTGGAAAGAACCTTCGAAATTGGTTGGGAATAGAAGACCATATCTTTTATGATGAGGAGAAAATAGCATTAATTCCTATGGGCTTTTGTTATCCTGGAAGAGGAAAGTCAGGAGATATTCCTCCACGAAAAGAATGTGCTCCCTTATGGCATGAAGATTTATTGAGCCATTTAACTGAAGTAAAATTAGTTATTCTAATAGGGAAATATGCGCAAGATTATTACCTAAAGGGCTTAGCCAAAAGAAATCTAACTGAAACAGTCATGCATTTTGAAGAATACTTACCAAAGTATTTTGTCCTCCCTCATCCATCACCAAGAAATAATCTTTGGCAAGCTAAAAATCCTTGGTTTGCTGAGGAGGTTCTTCCTGCTTTGAAAACTGAGATAAGCAAAAGCCTTAAAAAGTGATTTATGCTTTCAAAGAAATATCATAACGTTTCATCTTCTGATAAAGGGCATTTCGACTAATGCCAAGTGATTTGGCCACCTGAGTCATATTGGAATGGTGAAAGGCTATGGTTTTTAGAATGGCTTGCTTCTCCATATCTTTAAGAGAGGATGGTGAAAACTCGAGTTCCTCTTTCGGCTCAATAAGCACTCGACTTTCTTCTTTTGTAAATTGATGTTGTTGTATGCTGATTGGGCTACTTAAAATAGTGACTTTCTCAATATAATTCTCCAATTCTCTTACATTCCCTGGCCATGAATAACTACTGATTTGTTTCAGCAAGGTATTGCTCAAACGCATCATGGGTTTGTTGAGTTTAATGGCTTTATTTTGAAGAAAATGCATGGCAAGGTTGGGAATGTCCTCACGCCTGTTTCTCAAAGGAGGAATTTCTATACTGATCACATTGATACGATAATATAAATCGAGGCGGAATTTATTATTCTTAACCTCCTCCTCTAAATTCTTATTAGTGGCGGCAATAATCCTGACATCCACAGGGATGATTTTATCGCCTCCCAAACGCGTAATCTGTCCTTCTTGTATAGCTCTCAAAAGCTTCACTTGCATATCGGGAGGCATTTCTCCTATTTCATCTAAAAATAAAGTTCCTCCATTGGCTAATTCAAATTTACCTGGCCTTCCTCCTTTTAGCGCTCCTGTAAATGCGCCATTTTCATAACCAAACAATTCACTTTCAATCAAGGAGGCAGAAATAGCACCACAGTTGATGGCAATAAAGGCTTGATTTTTTCTGTCGCTGGCATTATGTATGGCTTGTGCAAACACTTCTTTACCCGTTCCACTCTCTCCACTAATCAAAACTGAGGTTGGGCTATGAGCTACTTTTTTGGCATAGTCAATTACATCCATCATTAATGGACTAGAACTGCTGATGTCTTCAAATTTATAAGAGGTGATGGTTCCGGCATATTTATTCACCAAACTCATTAATCTTTTAAAAGGTCTGAAGGTGATTAGGTATCCTATGATTTCGTTTCCATCTGTACGAATGAGATAGGCATTGAATAGGAAATGATCTTTTAAATTAGGGATATTAAAGCTATGTTCCTCATCGAGGAAACCCAGATTAGAAAGAATGATTCGTTTAATCTTTGGCCAAGATTTGAGGATGTCTCCGATGGGAGAATCCACCAGAATACTTCTTCTCGTATTGATGGCTCGGCAACCAGTATCATTAGCCCAAACTATTTGGTCGTGGAGGTTTAGAGCGAAAACCCCAAAAGAGAGCTGATTCATCATGGCAAAAGCATAATTCTGTGCATGGAACAAGTTCTTTTGAATCTCCTCACTGGCAATCTTATTCTCGATGGCCTTGGCAGCTGAAATTACTAAACCCAAGGTATGTTCATGTTCTTGCTTGTGATCGCCAGTGAGATTTAATGCACCTATTACTTTTCCGCTGGCATTGTGAATAGGAGCTGCAGAACAGGTCCAATTGTGAAAAGCCTCTGAGTAATGTTGCTGGGCAGTAACCTGAATGGGACGATCCTCGAAAATAGCTGTTCCAATGGCATTGGTGCCAATATTCTTTTCTTCCATGGAGGCTCCAATAATGATATTGGATTGTTTGGCTTTTTCTATCGTCTTCTCTGCGCCTTTGATGTCCAAAACGCTGCCATTGACATCAGAAAGAATAAGAATGAATCTTGATTCAAGAAGAATATCCTTAAGTCCTTCAATAAAAGGTTGGGCTATGGCCAATAAGGCTTTGTTTTTATCGAGTAAGGCCTCTTTATTATGGCTTTGAAGCTTAATACAAGCGGTTTGAAAATCTTTTTTTAGCCCAATTTCTTCACTTCTATGTCTAGAACGATCTATAATATTTTCTCTTTCCACTACACTCATTCTTCTTTCTCTTTAATTGAAAAACACTATAGATACACTAATTATGAGGAGGCAAATCTCGGAATTATTTGGTGTAGATTTTATGTAATTGCTAATTTATATTGGGTTTAATTTAAGTTTAGAAGAGTGGCAAAAGAGCAGACAAGGGATCCTGATTTCCAATAAAGAATAAATCTCATGTCAATAGCATTATCAAAAAAAGCCTCACTAAAAACTTAGCAAGGCTTATAAAAACACACAAAAAAAAGACGGGGCTAAATCAGAACCCCGTCCAAATGTTACAAATCATCAATTATATAACTAAAACTCAAGTTATTTCTTAATATCCAGCATTTTGAACTGCATTTGTATTGTTACGCATTTCAGCCGAAGGAATAGGGTATAAATTATGTTTGCCAGCTTGGAAACCTAGAGGTCCTAATACTGTAGCAGCATCACCCCAACGTACCAAGTCTAAGAAACGAACAGCTTCAAATGCCAATTCCATTTGACGTTCTTTCTTAATGGCGTCCATAATATTTCCAGTATATCCATCTAAACCAGCTCTAGTTCTTACCATGTTTAAGTATGTGCCAGCTTGTCCATCGTTACCATTTTTATGGTGTGCTTCAGCAGCCATTAATAATACATCAGCATAACGAATAAGACGTAAGTTTGTTCCATAGTTTAATTCAGGAACAGCACCACCGTCACCATTTGTTTCGTCCATACGAGTAGAATATTTAACTCTAATACAGTTGTCCCAACCCCAAGCACTTTCGTCAGTCCAATTACCGCCTAAAGCTCTTAAGTCTTCTAATGAAAGAATAGTTGCAGCTTTTCTTATTTCGTCTCCTTCAGAAGCAAAAGCATCATATAATCCTTGTTTTGGAAGGTTGAATCCCCATCCTCCTATCAAGCCTGTTTCACCAGCATTAAAGAAATCACCTCTAGGACCAGTTAACTGCCATGTAATGTTATTTTCCATAGCTCTATTTCCGCCCCACTGGAATGTTCCCCAGTCATAGCCCATTGTAGTTACCCAAGAAGCTTCTAATAAAGATTCAACACCAAATTCAGATTCTTGTAAGAATAATGTTGAATAGTCACCTTGTAATTCATATTCGTTACTTGTAATTACAGCTTCAAAAGCAGTAGCAGCATCAGCCCAATTTTCAGCATACAAGTTTACTTTACCTAATAAAGCTTGAGCAGTACCTTTGGCAGCTCTAAATACATCGCGAGGATCGTATTCACTTTTCTTAGGAAGTACATCTATAGCAGCTTCTAAATCAGCAATAGCTTGGTCATAAAGAACAGTAGCATCAACGAAAGGCTGAGAATATTCAGAAGGAGCTAATTCAGTAAGAATAAGTGGTCCATTTCCAAACATTGCAGCAATTTCGAAATAATAATAAGCACGTAAGAATTGAGCTTCTCCAATAATCTGTTGTTGCAATGGTGTAGTTCCAGGAACATTATTAATCACCATATTGGCACGGTAAATTCCGAAATAATTTGATTCCCAAACTGCTGTAATAGTAGGATTTGAGGCACCATAACTATAAACTCCTAATTCTTGATATGGAGGTTGGTCACCATCCCCACCACCAGCTACATTAGATTCATCTGATGGGAAAGTTTTCACCAAATAAGCACTATTCCAGTCACGAGCGTTCATCCATTGCAGGATATCATAGCTAGCCATGATAGCTCTTGTGGCATCTTCATCAGTTTGATAAAAATCTTGAACAGCCAATTTTCCAATTGGGTCCACTTCTAAAAAGTCTTTTTTACAAGCTGTGAAAGACAGCATCAAAGCAAAGACTACAAATATTTTATATTGAATTTTCATTTTCTATATCTTTTTAATTTAAACATTAATTATTTCTTTAAATCAATTCACCCTAGAAAGAGAATGATAAACCAAAGTAAATTTTTCGTGGTGTTGGATAATATCCACGGTCGATACCTTGTGCATCATTTCTACTTGTACCTGCAGCTGGGTCCATACCTGGATAGTTGCTGAAAGTGAAATAATCATCTAAAGAAACATATAATCTTAAGTTCTGAACTTTATCTTTCATAAAGCTTCTAGGAACAGTATATCCTAATTGGATTTGGCGAATTCTTACATAAGAACCTTTGAAAACCATTAAGTCACTATTATAAACATAAGAACTAGTTTGTTCTGCTCTTGGGAATTCGTTTGTTGAACCTTCACCAGTCCATCTGTCATCAAAGAAGAATTGAGGCTTATTATAAGTAGTTCTATCGTAACGGTTCCATCCTAATAATACATCATGTCCGTGAACACCTTGTAAAATAGTTCTGAAATCGAATCCTTTATAAGCTAAATCGATACTAGCACCCCAAGTAAATGTTGGATGAGGGTTACCGATATTAGTTTGATCTTCTTCATTAATTAAATTATCACCATTTACATTTACAACGATTGGGTCTCCAGGAACAGGATCATAACCAGCTAAACCACCGTTGGCTTCTTTATAAGCATCAACTTGTGCTTGATTTTGGAAGATTCCATTGGTTTCGTAGCCACGGAAGAACCATACAGGCTGACCTAATTCAAAAGCAGTTGCAGTCCAACCAGTTCCTAAACCAGTACCATCAAGTCTATCAAGTAATGGATTCAAATAGGTCACTTCATTTTTCATGAAAGTCATATTGGCGCTAATACCATATTTGAACTCATTATCATAGTTTCTATAGCCCAACTCAATTTCAACACCTTTATTAGTTACATCACCAGCATTTACTGTTGAAGGTGTATTACCAACAGACAATGGAGGAGAACCAATGGTTAAAAGATCTTTTGTCTTCTTGTTGAAATAATCAAATCCAATAGTTAATTTATCACCTAACATATACATATCGAATCCGATATCTAACTGCTCAGAAGAAGCCCAAGTTAATTCTGGGTTTGCTAATAATTCAGGTTCTGCACCTGCATACCAACCACCTGTTGCATCAGGATACTGTAATCCACTAAAAGTAATTAATGAGCGATATTGGTCTGGTCTTAATTCATTTAGCATACCGTTTCTACCCCAACTAGCTCTAACTTTAAAGAAATCTATAAAGCTTACATTCCAGAAATCTTCATTTGAAGCAATCCAACCTGCCGATACTGAAGGATAAGAACCCCATTTTTGATCTGGGTGTAACATTGAAGTACCATCTTGACGGAAAATAGCTTGTAATAAATACTTACCTTCATAATCGTAAGATACTCTTGCAAAATATGATACTTGTCTTTCAACTTGACTGTTACCAGCAACATCACCAGGTCTTTGGGCATCACCATGCTCATTAAAGGCATCACCTTCTGCAGCCATTGGGCTACTGGTGCTATTATTCCAAATATGAGTGTACTCTTGAGATGACATACCCACAACAGCGGCTAAATTATGTTTTTCAGCAAAAGTTTTGTCATAAGAAATGTAGTTTTCCCACATCCAAGTAGACCAAGTGTTATAGTTTTTATTTGAGTTTGTTCCAGAGTTATTTCTCTCTGAACTATACCAATAAGTTGGAGTCCAGTAGCTATATAATTCGTTAGCCACATCTATACTAGCGCGTGTAGTGAATTTGAAACCTTTCCAAGTATCATCACCTAGGGTCATATACATATTACCCATCAATTTATCTTGCTTAGTATATCCTTTTGTACTTTGAATTTGAGCCAATGGATTTACGATTTCACCAGCTACTATTTCAGATACACCATAATATTTTCCATCATCATTAGTTACAGCAAGACCACCATTAACAGCTGGCATATAAATATCATTTAAGTATGCTGCAGTTAGGTTATCACCAATTGCGTTTTCATAAATAACAGGAGTAGTTGGGTCAAAAGATAAAGCACTTGCCACAACACCACCAAATTCATCATCTTCAGAAACTGAAGTTCTTTTAAAACGAGTATAGTTAGCAGAAACACCAACTTTCATCCATTTTTTAATTTGTTGATTGATGTTTACGCGAGCATTCAAACGTTCAAAGTTTGCATTGTCACCACCAACAACACCATCTTGGTTTAAATAAGAAATTGAAGAATAATAATTTCCTTTATCAGAACCTCCAGAAAAAGACAAGTGATGCTTTTGCATCATTGCAGTTTGTAAGGTCTCATCCATCCAATTTGTGTTATAACCAGTACTTCTTACTTCAGTACCATTGGCTTCATCTAACCATGTTGCATAGCTTTGTGCATCCATAGGTTTAGTATAATCACCTACACTTTGAGATCCTACTTGCATACTATAAGAAACTCTTCCAGCACCTTTTTCACCTTTTTTAGTAGTTACTAAAACCACACCATTGGCAGCGTTGGCACCATAAATAGCAGCGGAAGCAGCATCTTTTAATACAGTAATGTTTTCGATATCGTTTGGTTCTAGATTATCAATGTTTCCAGAAACCATACCATCAACCACATAAATAGGTTGAGCATCACCATTTGTAGCAACACCACGAATAACCACTTTCTGACCTGCTCCTGGAGAACCAGAAGAAGGAGAAACAGCAACACCAGCTAAACGGCCTTGTAAACCACCTGCAACAGTTGTTGTTGGTATTTCTTGTAATGTTTTACCATCGATTTTAGCTACAGCACCAGTAATATTTGCTTTTTTCTGTGTACCATAACCTACTACTAACACCTCCCCAAGTGTTTCTACATTTTCTTTCATCACTACTACTGCCTTTTGACCAGCAATTAATGATTGATCAAGTGTAATATATCCAATCATAGAAAAAGAAACAGTAACGGTTTCTTGAGTAGATTGCATATTGAAGGTTCCGTCAATATCGGAAATAGTACCATTTGAGGTACCTTTTTCTATCACATTGACGCCGGGCAATGGTTCTCCATTTTCATCTTGAACCATACCATTATAATTGTACACGTTCTGAGCAGTTAATGTAAAAGAAACACTAAGTAATAGCATTCCTAACAAAAGCATTGCTCTTTTTGCGAAGGTGTTCAATCCTAAAAAATTGTAAACATCTGATTTCATACGATTAACATTTATTTTTATAATGATTGCATTTGATTAATTGTCTAACAAAACTGACTATTCGAATTCTAAATAATAATGTAAAATATACTCCTTATATATATTGTTATGTTTATTTTATTGATATTCAAGACACATTAGTATGTGTATTAAATACACTTACAAAACTATATTTTTTTTTGATTTAATTAACTAAAATTAACAGCCCAGCATTAATTTATATTCATTCTAAATAACAAAATCATAAGGCATTGACTATCATTACTGTCTATTGAGGTATATTATAGAAATTATACATAGGTGTTGATTATTTTAAATATTAATCCATATATTTGCAGTGTGTAACAAATACACTTTATAAAACTATGAAATCTTATATTCCAAACTTATCTGTGGATTGTGTTGTTTTCGGATTTGACCATGAAAGGTTAAACGTGATGCTCACTAAACGTGAATTGTTGGATCCCATTACTAAGGATATCATTTTCATAGATTATACCGTACAAGGACACCATGTTTTGGAGGGTGAGGCCATTGATACAGCAGCATCTAGAGTTCTAAAGGATAAAACAGGTTTGGATAATATATTTCTTGAACAGTTTTATACTTTTGGTGGATTGAGCCGAATGAGTTCTGAGAAAGACCAAATGTGGACCAAATTAAAATATCCTATGATTTCGGATCATGTGGTGTCGGTGGGTTATTATTCTTTGGTGGATTGCTTTGATGTGAAACCCGACGAAAAACATGCCAATACCCAATGGTTTCCTGTTGATGATTTACCTGAACTTGGGTTCGATCATCAAGAAATGATAGAAAGAGCCCTAGAGTTTCTCCAAAGAAAACTGAGAAGAGAACCCATAGGCTTCGAGTTATTGCCTGAGAAATTTACGATTTCGCAAATGCAAAAGCTTTACGAATGCGTTTTTGGAGCAAAATTCGATAGGCGTAACTTTAGAAAGAAAGTGAGCCAAATGAAATACCTTATTCCTTTAGATGAAAAACAAAAAGGTGTGGCACATAAACCTGCTCAAGTTTTTATCTTTAGTAAGGATGTTTACGATAGAACAAAAAAGGAAAAGCTGGACTTTTCCGTCTGACATATTTGAGTGAAAATGAATAGTGTAAGTAGAGAGTGAAAGGTGATTTGCTTTCAATTTCTTAAAAGTGAAATTTAAAGACTTACGCATGAGTGATTTATTAAATAAGAGGTAACATCTATTATTGGTATTAATAGATGTTTTCCTAAAATAGCTAAGGCCTTTGTGCTTAAGGAACATATAGAAAGCCTGTTTTCTTTCCATATGGCGCCTTATTTTGCTATGGAATAAATTCTCTAATTCACAAAAAAAGCAATTGAAAGAATAATTCTATCCTTCTACTTGTTCTCTTCTATATTTATTCCATTGTTTACTTTTTTAAATATGGTCAATAAGGATCATATACTTATTGCTGATGGTGATTTTTTATCCCAAGACTAATAAACTTGGCAGACTGAATGACCCAAATAATTAATTAAATTTTAGATCTAATGAAATACGGACATTTCGACGATAATAATAGAGAATACGTGATTACGAATCCCAAGACACCACAACCGTGGATCAATTATATGGGAACATCGAGCTTTTTTAGTTTGATGTCGAATACAGCGGGTGGATATAGCTTCTATAAAGATGCTAAAATGAGAAGAATCACCAGGTACAGATACAATAATGTACCTACAGATGACGGAGGAAAGTATTTTTATATAAATGATGGAGGGAAGATTTGGTCGCCAGGATGGAAACCTGTCAAAACTCCACTTGACAAATACGAATGTCGTCATGGTTTGGGTTATTCCACCATAAAAGGAGAATTGAATGGTCTAGAAGCAGAAGTACTTTACTTTGTTCCTCTAGATTTTAATGGAGAAGTTCAAAGGGTAAAACTGAAAAACAAGAGTTCTGAGAAAAAATCCATCAAATTACATTCTTTTGTGGAGTGGGCTTTATGGGATGCTTTAGATGATATGACCAACTTTCAACGTAATTTCAATACCGGTGAAGTGGAAATTGAAAATTCTACCATCTTCCACAAAACCGAGTATCGTGAAAGAAGAAATCATTTTGCTTTCTACTCCGTAAATCAAGAGATTAAAGGTTTTGATACCGATAGAGAATCTTTCTTGGGAGCTTATAATGGATTCGATACTCCAGAAATGGTCACTGAGGGAACAAGTGGAAACACCCATGCTCATGGTTGGTCTCCTATTGCTTCTCATTATTTAGAGGTGGAATTAGCTCCAGGCGAAGAAAAAGACTTGGTGTTTGTTTTGGGATATGCTGAAAATAAAGAGGAAGAGAAATTCATTGCTCCTAATGTCATTAATAAAACCAATGCCGAGTCTATGTTGTCTCAATTCCAAACCAGCGAACAAGTAGATGCTTCTATAGCCAAATTAAAAGCATATTGGAATAAGCTACTCAGTAAACTTACTATTAAGAGTGAGGATGAGAAATTAGACAGAATGGTGAATATTTGGAACCAATATCAAAATATGGTGACCTATTTCTTTTCTCGTTCTGCTTCCTTCTTCGAATCGGGAATTGGTCGTGGTATGGGATTCCGCGATTCTAATCAAGATATTATAGGAATGGTACATTTGGTACCTGAACTGGCTCGTCAAAGAATTATCGATTTGGCCAGCACACAATTGGAGGATGGTAGTGCTTATCATCAATATCAACCTCTCACTAAAAAAGGAAATCACGAAGTAGGTGGTAACTTTAACGATGATCCACTATGGCTTATTTTCTCTGTTTCTTCTTATATTAAAGAAACTGGTGATTGGTCATTATTGGATTATAAGGCTCCATTTAATAATGATGGAGAAGAGTTCCCCATGTTTGAGCATATCAAGCGATCATTTTATCATGTAGTAAATAATTTAGGACCTCATCACTTACCTTTGATAGGTAGAGCTGATTGGAACGACTGCCTCAATTTGAATTGTTTCTCCGACAAACCTGGAGAATCATTCCAAACCACCCAAAACCAAAAAGGAAAAGTAGCAGAATCAGTGATGATCGCTGGTATGTTTGTGATTTACGGAGAAGAATTTGCCAAAATATGTGAACTCAGAGGAGAGCATGAAGAAGCAGAACAAGCTAAGAAACATATCGCTAATATGAAAAATGCGATAGACGAGTCAGCTTGGGATGGTGATTGGTTCTTGAGAGCCTACGATTATTATGGTGAAAAAGTAGGATCTAAAGAAAATGAAGAGGGTCAAATATTTATTGAGTCTCAAGGCTTCTGTGTAATGGCAGGAATTGGTCATGAAGACGGTAGAGCACAAAAAGCCATGGATAGTGTTGCCGAGCGATTGGCTTCACCTTATGGTATTGTTTTATTGAATCCTCCTTATACCAAATACAAACTCAACCTTGGCGAAATCACCTCTTATCCTCCAGGTTATAAGGAAAATGCTGGAATATTCTGTCATAATAATCCTTGGATTATTATTTCTGAAGCCATGCTCGGAAACAAAGAAAAAGCATTTGATTATTATACCAGAATAGCACCTGCTTATTTAGAAGACATTAGCGAGTTGCATAAAACAGAACCTTATGTATATTCTCAAATGATAGCCGGAAAAGATGCCGCCAAACCAGGGGAAGCCAAAAATTCTTGGTTAACGGGAACCGCAGCATGGAACTTTTTCTCCGTGAGCCAACATATTTTGGGAATCAAACCAGATTATAAGGGATTAGTTATTGATCCTAAAATCCCAGCACATTTAAAGGGGTTTAAAGCTACGCGTGTTTATAGAGGTAATACTTATCACATCGACATTGTAAATAATGGTGGTGATCATATGACTTGTTTTGTGGATGGTAATGTATGGGAGGGACCTCTTCCATTAGACACCGAAAGCAAGACTTATAATGTAAAGATTACACTAGACTAAACTGGATAAAGAAATGAAACTGGACCAATCATATTTAATCTATTTTATGTTGCTGCTTATAGCTATGGCCGTAGGTTGCAAAGAATTGCAGAAAAGTGAAAACAGCCAAGTTTCCAACACGAAAGTGATGGAAATATTGGCTGGGATGACACTTGAAGAAAAGGTAGGGCAAATGACGCAAATAACTTTGGGCGTTTTTTTTAAAGGTGGAGATAATGATCATCGCCCATTACCTTTAACCATAAACCCTGAAACTCTAGACTCAGCTTTTAGAATCTATAAACTGGGTTCTATTTTGAATACGGTAAACAATAGGGCACAAACTAAAGAGTGGTGGAATAAAACGGTAGAATTACTCAATATAAAAGCCATTAAGGAAACTGGAATTCCTATTTTATTTGGCATCGATGCCATTCATGGTGTAGGATATACAGCTGGTTCTACTCTTTATCCTCAGCAAATAGGACAAGGGGCTAGTTTTAATCCTAAACTGGTGAAAAAACTCAACGAACTTACAGCTTATGAAATGAGAGCTTGTAATATACCTTGGACTTTTTCTCCTGTTATGGATATGGGAAGAGACCCTCGTGATGCGAGAATATGGGAAACTTATGGAGAGGACATATATTTGGCTCAAGAATTAGGTAAAGCAGCTGTTGAAGGATTGCAAGGCGATGATTTGAGTCATATTGATACAAAACATGGGGCTGCTTGTTTAAAGCATTTCTTAGCTTATAATTCCAATTCAGGTAAAGATAGAAATCCTTTAAGCATTTCAGCTAGAGAGTTGAAAGAAATACATGCCGCTTCTTTTCAAGCAGCAATTGATGCTGGTGCTAAAACCATCATGATCAACTCTGGATTAATCAATGGAATGCCTGTTCATGCCAATTTCGAGATTCTAACCAGATTACTTAGAGAAGAAATGGGCTTTGAGGGGATGATCGTAACCGACTGGAAGGATATTGAAAACTTCTATGACCGTGACAAAATTGTGTCTACTCAAAAAGAAGGGGTGAAATTAGCCATCAATGCAGGAATCGATATGTCTATGGTTCCTTATAATTTCAAATTCTGTGATTATTTAATAGAATTAGTTAATGAAGGCGAAGTTCCCATGTCGAGAATTGATGATGCAGTAACTAGAATCTTAAAGCTAAAAATGGAATTGGGATTATTTGAAACCCCTAATACTTATCAGAAAGACTATACCGAATTTGGTGGTATGTATTTCAAAAGATTGGCATATCAAGCTTCTACAGAATCAATCACTTTGTTGAAAAATGATGAAGATATCCTTCCGTTGAAGAAAGATGTGAAAGTATTGGTGGCTGGGCCTAATTCTAATAGTATGAGAACGATAAACGGAGGATGGTCCTATTCTTGGCAAGGTGAAAAAGTAGAAGAATTTGCGGAAGACTATCATACATTTCTCGAAGCGGTACAGAATAAAATAGGGCATAGAAATGTAAAATTTGTGGAAGGTGTTTCTTATGATTTTGAAGGTAAATATTATATGGAAAAAGATATCGACATTCATAAAGCGGTGAAAGCGGCCAAGGCTGTTGATTATGTACTCTTGTTTTTAGGCGAGAATTCTTATACCGAGAAACCTGGAGATTTACATGATTTATATATTTCTGACAATCAAAAAGATTTGGCTTTGGCATTGGCAGAAACAGGTAAACCCATCATTCTTGTATTGAACGAAGGTAGACCAAGAATCATCTCTAAGTTTGAGCATGAAATGGATGCGGTTATCCATACCTATTTACCTGCCAATTATGGAGGTGATGCTCTGGCCGATGTGCTTTTTGGAGATTCCAACCCAAGCGGAAAACTTCCATATACCTATCCTATGTATCCCAATTCATTAATCACTTACGATTATTTACCTGCGGAGAAACAAGATAAAATGGAAGGTCTTTACGATTACGAATCTGATGTGGCTATTCAATATGAATTTGGTCATGGGTTAAGTTATACCACTTTTGAATATTCAGACTTCAAAGTAAACACCAGTACTTTTGACTCTAATAATGAAGTGGAGATTTCAGTGAAAGTGACTAATACAGGTGATAGAGCTGGACAAGAAGTGGTCATGCTTTTCTCTTCTGATATAGTAGCTTCAATTTCACCGGCCAATAAGAGACTGAGAAGATTTGAGAAAATCAATTTAAAAGCTGGGGAGTCTAAGAATGTGAACTTCACTATCAATGCTGAAGATTTGGCATTCCATAATTATAATAATCAGCTGGTCTGCGAAAAAGGAGATTTTATCATTAGAATTAAAGATTTTGAACATCAGATTACTTTGACAGAGGATGTTGCTTTTAATATGCCAAGTAAAGTAAAATTATAATCCATAAAAGTAAGGGAGATGAGAAACTATATCATTATTGGAATACTATTATTAGGCGTAATTTCTTTAAACGCTCAGGACAAAAGCAATGAGGACATGAAACAAAAAATTGAGGACTTAGTTTCAAAAATGACTTTAGAAGAAAAAGCATCTTTATGTTCTGGCAGAGATGATTGGAGTACCAAGCCCATTGAGCGATTAGATATCCCATGGATTTGGGTTTCCGATGGCCCTCATGGTCTTCGCCGTGCTCCTGCAACTAATGTACCGGGTTATGGTGACCAATTACCTGCCACTTGTTTTCCTACAGCTTCAGCTTTGGCTGCTACTTGGGATTTAGATTTGATAGAGAAGTTGGGTGTAGCTCTTGGAGAAGAATGTCAAGCTCAGGATGTGAATGTATTATTAGGGCCTGGGGTTAATATTAAAAGATCGGTTTTAGCGGGAAGAAATTTTGAGTTTTTCTCCGAAGATCCCATTCTTTCTGGAGAACTTGGTGCTGCCTTTATTAATGGGGTACAAAGCCAAGGAGTAGGAACTTCTTTAAAGCACTATGTGGCTAATAATGTGGAAACCATGAGGATGTATAATAATTCTGATATGGATATTCGTACGCTTCATGAAATCTATTTAAGGCCTTTTGAAATTGCGGTTAAAAAGGCACAACCTTGGACAGTGATGGCCTGCTATAATCGAGTTCAAGGGATATACGGAACCGAATCTCCTTATATTTTAACAGAGGTATTAAAAAATCAATGGGGATTTGAAGGCATTGTGATTTCTGATTGGTTTGCTGTGGTTGACCGAGTGGAAGGAATAAAAGCAGGAATGCATATCGAAATGCCTGGTGTAAGTACCTTTAACGATGAACTCATAGTAGAAGCCGTTAAAAATGGCGAATTAGAGGCGTCTGTATTAGATGCTTTAGTGAAAGAAATTCTACAGGTGGTATTAAAAGCAAAATCTCTGGAGAAAGAAGGAGTGGAATTGGATGCACAAGCACACCATGCCTTTGCCAGACAAGTAGCAGCAGAGGCAGCAACACTATTGAAGAATGACAATAAGGTACTTCCTATAACTAAGAAGAAGTATAAGAAAGTGGCCATTATTGGTGAATTTGCTAATAATCCACGTTTTCAAGGAAATGGTAGCTCAGAAGTAAAACCCACTCAACTCGATAAAGTTCTCGATATTCTAAATCAAGAATATGGTAATGATTTTAAATTCACATACTCCCAAGGTTATAGCCTAACAGATGATGTAGATTATTCTATGATAGCCGAAGCTAAAGAAGCTGCAGCTAAAGCTGATATTGCTTTAGTATTTGCGGGCTTACCCTTACATTATGAATCGGAAGGAATTGATAGAACTCATATTGATTTACCTCCATCGCATAATAAACTGATCAGCGAAATTGCTCTAGTTCAAGAAAATTCAGTGGTAGTTTTAACCAATGGTTCTGCCATTACCATGCCTTGGATAAATGAGGTAGATGGAGTATTAGAGACCTGGTTAGGTGGACAAGCGGGAGCAGGAGCCACAGCCGATGTGCTTTTTGGAAAAGTGAATCCTTCCGGAAAATTGGCGGAAACATTCCCAATGAAACTAGAAGATACACCAGCGTTTTTTAATTTTCCTGGTGAGCAAGGAGAAGTGATTTATGGGGAGCGCATTTTTGTGGGCTATCGATATTATGACGAGAAGAAAATGGAGCCTCTTTTCCCATTTGGATTCGGACTTTCCTATACTACTTTTGAATATAGCGACCTCACAGTATCTGCTAAAAACATTAAAGATACAGATGGTTTAGTAGTAACTATGAATATTAAAAACACAGGAGAAACTAAAGGAAAAGAAATAGTTCAGTTATATGTAAAGGATGAAGAAAGCACTTTACAACGTCCCGAAAAAGAACTCAAGAAATTTGCTAAAATAGAACTTAATCCAGGGGAAACCAAAGAAGTAAGTTTCGAACTCAATACTCGCGATTTTTCCTATTTCGATGGACATAGAGCGCTTTGGATTGCTGAAAGTGGTGCTTTTGATATTTTAGTTGGAGCTTCCTCTAGGGATATCAAACTACAAGAAACCATTCAACTACAATCTACTCAAATAGTGCCATTGGCTTATAATGAGTATACTTTCTTTAGAGAATACTGGGATAATAAAGAAACTCGTGAATTATTAAAAGCCATGGTTCCTCAATGGATTGGTAATTTTGTTCCCGAAGGAAAATCCTTAGACGATGCCGTATTTAATGATTTCCTTATTGATAATCCCATCATAAAATTACCTTATGTAACAGGAGGAGAAGTTGATCAGCAAGGGGTGAAAGATTTTATTGAAAAGTGTAAAGGAATTACATATACACCATAAATTAAAGATAAAATATAAAGGAAATAGATGCTATAAAGAGATATCACTATCAATACGAAACCAATTTAACTAAACTTACTAATACCACTCGTATACTAGATATCACTATAAACAACAAATGATAATTTTTTTATCATAAACAAACTAGAGTCTCTTTTTAGCTCTATCCTTTTTTTAAATATTGAAAAACATAAAACCATAATGCAAAATAAGAAATAGATGCTTTAAAGAGATGTCACTATCAATACGAAACCATTTTAACTAAACTTACTAAAGCCACTCGTATGCTAGATATTACTACTTTTACTCAATGATAATTAAGATATTATGATGAACAAACTAATATATCTCTTTTTAGCTCTTTTTCTTTTTCCTGTTTTAGCCTCCTCTCAAAATAGAGAAGTCATTTGGTCCGACGAGTTTAATTATGAAGGACTACCAGATACGGCTAAGTGGGGCTACGATGTGGGTGGCAACGGATGGGGAAATAATGAATTGCAATATTATGCCGATGGTAGACTAGAAAACTCTCGAGTTGAAAATGGAAATCTAATTATTGAAGCCCACTACGAGTTTTTTAGTGGAAAAGCTTATTCTTCAGCTCGTCTCATTACTAAAAACAAAGGCGATTGGCAATATGGTTATTTCGAAATGAGAGCCAAACTTCCAAGCGGAAGAGGAACCTGGCCCGCCTTTTGGATGTTGCCCACCGATTGGGAATATGGAGGATGGCCCGGTAGTGGAGAAATCGATATCATGGAACATGTGGGCTACGATACCGAGAATGTCCATGGAACAGTCCACACCAAAAGCTATAACCACATCATCGGAACTCAAGTTGGTGTAGCAAAACCAGTCCCCGATTGTGAAGAGGCTTTTCATGTATATGCTTGCGAATGGACAGCCGATTACATCAAAATGTATATTGACGATGAACTTTATTTTACATTTGAGAATCAAGGAAATTGGCAAGCTTGGCCCTTCGATAAAAGATTCCACATTCTTGTCAACCTTGCTGTAGGCGGAAACTGGGGTGGAGTAGAGGGGGTAGATTCCGATGCATTCCCCACTCAATTTGTCATTGATTACATTAGAGTTTACGCTCCTGGAACTACGCCAAATGCCATTCCTGAAAAAGAGACAGACAAAACCATAAAGGTATATCCAAATCCTGCTCAAGAAAAATTATTCATAGATTCTAGTGAACATAATGGTCCTGAAGCTCTAGAGTTCTCTCTATATAACTCTTTGGGTAAGCTAGTTCTGAAAAGAAGCATACAAGAAAAGTTGGTGAGCTTGAATATCTCAGAATTAAAGGGAGGGATGTATTATTATCAAATTTCTTCAGGAAATGAAAATTTAGACAAAGGTCGTTTCATAAAGGAATAGATAATGAGTCAAAAAAAACCTAGAATTGTCATAGTAGATGCCTTACGAGGATTTGCTTTATTAGGAATCATATTGATTCACAGCATCGAACATTTTGATTTTTTCTATCCTCCAGAGCTAAACTATTTATTCTCACCTGCTCTTGATGGTTTTGTGTTTGAAACTATTTTCCTTTTAATAGCAGGAAAAGCATATTCCATTTTCGCTTTAATGTTTGGCTTTAGCTTTTTTATACAAATGGATAGGCAGAAACAATTAGGTATAGATTTCAGAGCCCAATTTATTTGGAGGTTGTTTATATTGATGGGTTTAGGTTTTGTGCATTCCTTATTTTACGAAGGAGATATATTGCACATTTATGCCATTCTAGGTATGAGCTTGGTTTTATTTGATAGATTTAAAACAAAGCATTTGATCATTATTGCTGGCCTCTTGGCCTTG
The DNA here is from genome assembly GCF_013166655.1 of Lentimicrobium sp. L6. Taxonomy (NCBI): domain Bacteria; kingdom Pseudomonadati; phylum Bacteroidota; class Bacteroidia; order Bacteroidales; family Lentimicrobiaceae; genus Lentimicrobium; species Lentimicrobium sp. L6. The sequence continues at coordinate 34,323 of NZ_JABKCA010000024.1, read as the reverse complement.
CAGATTCCGACTTTAGTCCAGCTGACAGTCTCATTACTGAATCCTAATTATATATTTCAAGAGACTTTTGGAGCAGGATTATGGGGCATTGGTAGCGAAATATTTGCTAAAGGGAGCTTCTTTGAAGTCATAGAATATAATAACTGGCGAGCCAGAACAGCTGTTTGGGGCTGGACCTTTTATAATGGAAGATATTTAATGTTGATTGCTCTATTTATCTTTGGTTTGGTATTAGGGAGGGAACAATTTTTCCACAAATTAAAGGAGAATAAAAAAACGCTAGAAAAAATAGCCTTAATCACTTTCGTTTTTTCTGTGGTCATTATTCAATTCAAGACTTTATTAATCACTTTGCCCTTAGGAGAAACCCAGAGCTATTTTTTAAATGTACTATTAGGAGCTTATACCAGTTTCACTCATACCTTCTTTATCTTTTCAGTTTTTTGTCTCATTTACATCAAGTTTAGCAAGGCTAAAGCATTTAATTATTTAGCTGTTTATGGTAGAATGAGCCTATCAAACTATGCGGGTCAATCCATGATAGGAGTATTCATCTTCTATGGATATGGATTGGGCATGTACAGATTTATGGGCTCCTCTTGGAGCTTAATTTATGGAATACTGTTTTTTATTCTGCAAGTCAGCTTTAGCCAATTTTGGATGAGAAACTATTATTATGGTCCATTGGAATGGCTATGGAGAGCTTTGACTCAGCTGGACTTCTCGATTCCACTAAAAAGAAAAACAATTAATTCGAAGACTTAGTATGTAATATTGCCATTGATTTTCATAACTTAGCGAGGTTAAATATTCAATTAATGGCTTCTAGATTACAAAAAACCTTTTTACTCTTTACTATATTGCTTTGTCTTTCTGGCTTTTCGCAGCAGAAACTTATAGGCACTTCTAGCGTACGAAACTATTCACGATCCGAAATTAATGCTGGAATCCAAAACTGGAGTATTCAGCAAGGCGATAATGGAAAAATGTATTTTGCCAATAATTCAGGATTATTGGAGTTTGATGGTGTAAATTGGAGAAACTTTCCAATAACCAATAATGGATTGGTTAGAAGCTTATATATTGATGTTGAAGGAATCATTTACGCTGGTGGATTTAATGAAATTGGATATTATAAAAAAAAGGAAGATGGGTTTTATCAGTTTCATTCTATTAGAAATTTAATTCCCAATGAGTATAATGATTTTGATGACGTCTGGAGAATATCTTTTAATTTGGATGGTATCATCTATCAATCCTTTTCTCAATTAATGATTTATAATGATGATAGTATTACGGTGATAGCAGCCCCTTCCGAATTTCATCTTTCTTATCAACTCAATAATAATTTTTATGTAAATGATATGGAACAAGGCTTATTGCGCTTGGCGATGGGTAAACTTTTTCCACTCAAAGGGGCCGAAAGTTTAAGGGGGAAAGAAATTTGGGGAATCTTAGAACACAATGATCAAATGTTGATATCCACGGCTTCCGATGGAGTTTTTACCTATGATGGGAATTCTGTAATCCCATGGGCTACAAATGTCAACGAGTTTTTAAAGAAGAATCAAATATTCTGCTCTTATAAAACGAAATCAGGAATATTATGCTTCGGAACCATCCAAAATGGATTAGTCATGGTGAATACCAAAGGCGAATTAATACAGCATTTAAACATGTCCGATGGACTTCAAAACAATACCATTCTTAGCATTGGTGAAGACAATTTGGGTAATTTGTGGTTAGGCACCGATAAAGGAATCGATTTTGTAGAAATTAGTTCTCCATTGTCGCGTATATCTTACAATTTTGGCGCGGGTACTGGATACACTGCCAGATATTTTGAAGACAATCTGTATTTGGGTACTAATCAAGGACTACAAGTTACGCAGCAAAATTCAACTTTGTCGAATAACTTGTTGAACAAAAAATTAAAAATCATCCCTAAAACCCAAGGGCAAGTTTGGTCCTTGAATGAAATAGATGGAAGCCTTTTCTGTGGACATAATTATGGGACGTTTATTATTGAAGGAGAAGAAGCCCAACAAATATCCGATATCCCAGGGGGCTGGGCCTATATTCAAACCCCAAAAGACTCTACTAAGGTAATCGGGGGTACTTATAGTGGATTAATACTATTTGAAAAGATAAATGGACAATGGGCCTTTAAAAAGGTGTTGGATGGCTTTTCCGAATCCGCCAGAGACATAGCATTTGATGGGGATGGATATTTGTGGATGATGCATGGCTTTAAAGGCGTTTATCGATTTATTCTTAGTGATGATTATGAAACCATATTGCAAGTCGATTATTTTAATTCAAGTAACTCCATTTTGGATGAACAGCTTTTTAGCCTCTGCACACTAAAAGGGAAAATACATTTTCTGACTGGAGATGGAATGTTCTCCTATTCCAATAAAAAAGAGGACTTTATAAGGGAGGATTTTTTTAAGCCTTTTATTAAGGATTCCCAAGTAAGAATGGTTAGTGAAGATAAAAATCATAATATCTGGTATTTTACTGCTGGGGAATTAGCTGTATTAAGGTTTGGAGAGGATGGTAAATACTATAATGTCACCCTCCCCTTTATGAAATTAAAAGGCCAATTTGTGAATGGTTTCGAGTTTGTAAACACCCAAAAAGAAGATCATTGTCTTATTGCTACAGAAAATGGTTTTGAGTATTATTCTCTAAAAGTTCAGAAAGATTATAATGTTCCATTTCAGTCCTATATTAATCAAATGCGGACCTTCAAACCCGATTCTGTATATTACTATTCTGCAACTGACAAACCCGTCCAAATTAATTATACCAATAACGATATAGAGTTCACATTTTCAGCCAACGATTTTGAAAACCCTAATGATGTAGTTTATTCTACCATGTTAGAGGGTTACGAGAAGGAATGGTCAGATTGGGACAGTAGAAACACAAAAGAGTATACCAATCTATTTGAGGGAAATTATACCTTCCAGCTAAGAAGCAAGAATATATATGGGGTTAGCACCCAAGCCATAGCGTTTAAATTCATTGTTTCCCCTCCATATTATCGTAGTATTCTGGCCTATATTATTTATTTCATAGCCTTTCTCATTTTCTTAATGCTGCTCTTTGTTATTATTAATAGAAGACTAAAAGCGGTAAAAAGCAAGCATGAAGAAGAACAAGCAAGATTGTTTCGTAAGAAGGAAGCAGAATTACAAAAAGAAGCTTTAGAAGCGGAGAAGGAACTCATAAAAATGAGGAATGATAAATTAAGACTCAGCATCAAATTAAAAAACAAAGAACTCGTTAACTCCACCTACGAAACCATACATAAAAATGAAATACTTATTCAGCTCATTAATGAACTAAAAGAAATTAGTACTAAAGTGACTAGTGAAGAGAATAAGCATCAATTAAGAATGATGCTCAAAAGAATACGAAAAGAAATTAATAACGATAAGCAATGGCAGGTTTTTGAAACCAATTTTGAAAATGTGCATGAGGAATTCTTGAAGAGAATCAAGTTAGCCTACCCAGGCTTAAGTCCTCGAGAGCTCAAATTATGTGCTTATCTAAGAATCAATAAATCAAGTAAAGAGATTTCACTACTAATGAATATCTCAGTAAGAGGAGTCGAGATTAGTCGATACCGTCTCAGAAAAAAATTGGAGCTTGATAGAGAAGTCAATTTAACCGAATTTATATTGAAATTTTAACATATTGCCCCTTCTTTTCTATATCAATGATTGATGTAGTAAGTAATATCCACCTATATACTTTTTAAGTATCACAATTACAGCACTATAAATGCATTATTGTTGTATTTTTGATGTAGTCAAAAATACAAATGATGTGTTTTTGATGAAGCTATATATTTGATATTACCTACCTGTAAAGCTATTTTCGCAATCGATTGTTACTAAATAATTTAACAAATCAATAATTTTTAATAAAAATTAAGACTCAATTTAATTAAAATCAATCGTATGAAAAATGTTTTACTAGTAGTTTTCGCTCTAATGTTGACTATTGGCCTACAAGCTCAAAGTATTACTGTCAGTGGTAGAGTTTTCGCTGAAGGTGATGATTTAGGACTTCCAGGAGCCACAATATTAGAGAAGGGAACCACCAATGGAGTTGTTACCGATTTTGATGGTAATTATTCCATAAGTGTATCCCCAGATGCTGTATTGGTATTCTCATTTGTGGGAATGGCAGGACAAGAAATGGCCGTTGAAGGCAGAACCCAAATTGATGTTACATTATCTAATTCAACAACTCTAGATGAGGTTGTTGTTATTGGTTATGGTGAAATCAAGAAAAAAGATGTAACAGGTGCGGTTTCTCAGATGAATGCTGAGAAAATCGAAAAGCTCAAACCTGTAAAGGTGGAACAAGCCTTACAAGGGACCATGGCTGGAGTTAATGTGACCAGTCAATCTGGTGCTCCTGGTTCAGGATACAATATCCGAATTCGTGGAGTTGCTACCAATGGTGATGCTGCTCCATTGGTTATTGTCGATGGATATGTGGGGGACTTAGGAACCTTAAGTCCTAGTGATATCGAAAGTGTGACTGTACTTAAAGATGCACAGGCAGCTATTTATGGAGCTTCTGGGGCAAATGGTGTAATCCTAGTAAAAACAAAACAAGGCAAAAAAAATTCACCAACCAGAGTTACGCTTAATAGTAGTTTAGGTATGCAGGAAACATCTAGGAAAATCCCACTGTTAGACGCTACTGAATATGCTGCAATTCTAAATGAAAGTTATGCTGCTGCAGGTGATCCAATTCCTTATCCAGACCTCTCTGGTTTAGGTCAAGGAACCAATTGGCAGGATGAATTATTTCAAACAGCACCACTTTTCGATAATAACTTAAGCGTGTATGGAGGTACTGAAAAGTCGACCTATACTTTAAGTGCTTCTGATTTACGCCAGCAAGGTATTATAGGTGGTGATAAAACAGGTTTTAACAGAAGTACTGCAAGATTAAGTTTAACAACTGAATTATATGAGTGGTTGAATTTTAGTACAAATGTTTCGTATTCTCATATTGACAGAAAAACTATAAATGATTTTGGTTTGGCCTCCGTATTGTTTAATGCCTTAAATATGCCATCAGTACATCCAGTTTATGGTGAATCAGGTGACTATTTTTTAGCTCCTAGCGATTTAGGTATCGAGGTGATTAATCCGATGGCTCAAATAGCTAATACTTATAATGATTATGATATCAATAAACTTTTCGGAAACGCCAGCTTAGATGCTAGTTTTGCTCAATATTTTAAAGCAACTGCACGTATTGGTTTTAATACTGCTTATGCTAAGTCTAAATCCTTTTCACCTATTGTTGATTACGGAGGAAAAGTTTTTGATGTTTCTAGAAGTAGTGTATATCAAGATAGAAACAACTATAACGATTATACATTCGATGCTTTTGTTACTTATGAAAGAACATTTAACGAAACACATCATGTTACTGCCATGCTTGGTACTACTGTTCTTAAAAGCTGGGGTGATTATTTAGGTGCAACAGGATATGATGTCCCTAATAATTCAGTGGATTTTGCCGATATCAGCCTAACAAATGGCTTAGTAGATTCTAAAAACATTGGTTCTTATGTTTATGATACTAGAAAGCTATCTTATTTCGCAAGAATGCAGTATGATTATAAAGGTAAATACTTAATATCTGCCATGCTTAGACGCGATGCTTCTATGAAGTTTGGACCGGAAAATGCAGCTGCATATTTCCCATCAGTAACAGGAGGTTGGATTTTATCTGACGAAGCTTTTATGAAGGACATTAATAATGTTGATTTAGTAAAGCTAAGAGGTAGCTACGGTATCTTAGGTAACGATAGAATTGGTGATTTCCTTTATCTTTCACAACTATCAGGAGAGGCCGTTTATGTATTTGATAATATGTTGACTTATGGTACTGCCATTGGTCCATTGCCAAATCCAAGTGTAAAATGGGAACGTTCAAAGCAATTTGACTTAGGTGCTGACCTAAGTTTCTTTCGCGATAAATTAGATTTCACTGTTGATTATTACTCTAAAGTGACTGATCAACTTCTAATTGGAAATATTCCTGTGTCAGGTATATTGGGCATCACTGCTCCTGGAGCTTCTGGCCCAACGGTAAATGCTGGAGCGGTTAAAAACAGTGGTTTAGAATTCTCAGTAGGTTATAGAGGTCAAATTGTAGAAGGCTTAAAATTCAATGTAAACTATAATGTGACCACTATCCGTAATGAAGTACTTGAAGTAGATAATGGAACCGGATTTATTGAGGGTGGTAATTTTAGTGTTGGACAACCATTGATTTCAAGAATGGAAGAGGGTCAACCCATTGGTTATTTCTATGGATACCAAACTGATGGTATTTTCCAAACACAAGCCGAAGTAGATGCACACCCCAGTCAAATAGCCTTAGGTGCTCCTGCACAACCTGGTGACTTCAGATTTAAAGATTCAAATAATGATGGTGTTATCAATACTGAGGATAGAGTGAACCTTGGTAATCCTATTCCTGATGTGGTTATGGGGTTTAGTTTTTCTTTGGATTACAAAGGAATTGATTTTGCTATTAATGCTTATGCATCTCTTGGGAATGATATCGTAAGAAATTATGAGAGAGCACAGCCAAATGTGAATAGAATGAGTTATATTTTAGACAGATGGACTGGTCCAGGTACCACTAATGAAGTACCAAGAGTAACAACTGCGGCAACTGCAAATAATGTATTCTCCGATTTTTATGTGGAAGATGGCTCTTATTTAAGAATTCAGAAAATTCAGTTGGGTTATACAATACCTGAAAGATGGACAAGCAAAGCATCTATTCAGAAATTTAGACTTTTTGCATCCATTGATAACCCATTTACATTCACAAACTATACTGGTTTCGATCCTGCTGCTTCAAATGGTAGCCCTATTGGAGCAGGTATCGATTATGGATTTTATCCTGCTTCAAGAATTTATACTTTCGGATTTAGCCTTAACTTATAATATTAAAAACTATGAAAAATTTATTATATAAAACAATCATGATTTTAGGGTTTATAGGCTTAATGATAACTATAAACTCTTGTTCCGACAATTTTGTTCAGGAAGCTCCTGAATACTCTATAGACTCAGAAAACTATTTTAATTCTGAGGACGATTATTATAAAGCCCTTGTTGGTGCTTATGATCTATTACAACCAACTTATCAAAATGTAATAGTTGGTGAAATTGCCTCAGATAATACACTTTGTGGTGGCGAAAGTCCTACAGATGTTATTGGCTGGCAACAGATCGATGACATGATACATACCCCTGTAAATAGTAATCTTCGTGAAATATGGAGCCTTATGTTTTCTGGCGTTCAGCGTTGTAATTATTTTATGGAATATAAAGACAAAACTGATTTTGATGGTAGAGAAGCCATGATTGGTGAAATCAGATTCCTAAGAGCTTATTATCATTTCGAACTGGTTAAATGGTTTGGTGGTATTCCTTTAAAAATTGATGAACGCTTTCAATTAGGTGATGAATTAAATATTCCAAGGTCTTCTGTTGATGAGGTTTATGCTCAAATTGAAGCTGATTTAATTGCTGCTGCAGCAGTTTTGCCCGATGTTCCTCTTCAACAAGGAAGAGCCACAAAAGGAGCTGCCTTGTCTTTATTAGGAAAAGCCTATTTATATCAAGAAGAATTTACTAAAGCTGCAACCACTTTAGATGAAGTCATCAATAGCGGTGTATATGTTCTTGCCGATAATTATAATTCAATATTTGAACACGAAGGTGAAAATGGCCCTGAATCTGTATTTGAAGTGCAATATACAGACCTTGAAGGTGCTGGTTTTGGATGTCTACAATGTAGTGAAGGTAATGTAGCCGTTGGTTTTAGTGGAGTTCGTTCTTACGATGGTCCTCTCTTTTCTTCCGGATTTAGCTTTAATGTTCCTACTGCCGAAGCTGCAAGTATTTATAGTCCTGGTGATCATAGATTAGGTGTAACCATTTTAGATATTGTGGCCTGGTCTGATACAGCTGGAGCTGGCTATTCAACAGGAAATGAGCATACTGGATATTTTAATAGAAAATATATTCCTCGTAAAAGAAGTGAGAATGCACAGAATGATCTTAACTTAACCAATCCTAACAACTATCGAGCTATCAGATATTCTGATGTATTATTGATGGCTGCTGAGGCAAATAATAGAGGTGGTATCTCTGATGCAAAAGCCCAAGATTATTTAAATCAAGTAAGAAGACGTGCATTTACTGATGAAAATCATGACATTACACTTTCTGGTGCTGATTTAACTGAAGCTATATATCATGAGAGAAGGCTTGAGTTATTTGGAGAGGGACATCGTTTCTTCGATTTAGTAAGAACTGGAAAAGCCGCTAGTGTTATAGATGGTTTTGTAGTGGGTAAGCACGAAGTTTTCCCCATTCCTTTAGAAGAGATTAACTTTTCTGCTGGTAACTGGTCTCAAAACCCAAATTATTAATTTAAAAGTCAGATAAAATGAAGATAATAAAAAATATATTGAGTATCGTTCTATTACTGGCCATTTTTAGTGCCTGTCAAAAGGACGATCCATCTTATAGTCTGGATAATATCCAGCCACCTTCAAAACTTGAGATCATGTTTGATGTTGCTCAAGATAATACGGGTATAGTTACCGTTTTACCCGCTGCTGAAGGGGTGACCGCTTATGAGGTTTGGTTTGGTGATGTTGAGGGAGAACTCCCTTCTAAGTACACTCTAGGAGAACTCATCTCTCATACCTATTCAGAGGGAAACTACAATGTAAAAGTTAAAGCAATTGGTTTAACAGGTTTGTCAACAATGGGTGAACAAGCTCTTACGGTTAGCTTTAAAGCTCCAGAGAACCTTGTGGTTACTGTGACTCCTGACCAAGTGAATCCTAGGATTGTTGAGGTGTCGGCTACAGCTGATATGGCAACATTAATCCATATCTATTTTGGAGATGTTGAAGACGAAACTCCTGTAAGCATTTTACCAGGTGAAGCTACACAACATACTTATGCAGAACCAGGTGATTATGAATTAAAAGTAATCGCTAAAAACTCTGGCTCAGCCACCACTGAATATACTGAAACATTAACTATCTTAGAAGCTAGTGACCCTATTACGTTACCTATAGATTTTGAATCTTTCACTGTGAATTATACTTTTTCCGATTTTGGTGGAGTGAGTTCTGCAGTAATCGATAATCCAGACGCTTCTGGTATCAATACCAGTTCTAAAGTTGGTCATTCTTTCAAATCTGCTGGTTCAGAAACCTGGGGAGGTAGTTTGTTAACACTAGGTGCTCCAATTGATTTTTCAGCCGGCAATTTATTTAAAGTAAAAGTATGGTCGCCTAAGTCTGGAGCTATTGTTAAACTAAAAGTTGAAAATTTAGATAGCGGTGATATAGCTTATGAAATGGATGCTACAACTACAACTTCCAACGAATGGGAAGAATTAGTTTATGATTTCTCAGGAATTGATGGAACTCAAAGCTATCAAAAAATAGTGATCTTCTTTGACTTTGATAATGTTGGAGATGATTCAGATTACTATTTTGATGATATTAAACTAGGTAGTGCAGCTCCATCAACAGGTTTAGTAGGAACTTGGAAAATGGCTCCAGAAGCAGGTTCGCTAGGTGTTGGTCCAGGACAAGGAGATATTTCTTGGTGGGCTATTGATGATGCTGGTGTAAGTGATAGAGGATGTTTCTTCGACGACGAATATGTTTTCTCAGCAAATGGCAGCTTTAGCAATGTTTTAGGTGCTGATACTTGGGTTGAAGCATGGCAAGGCGTGGAAGCAGACGGATGTGGAAGCCCTGTGGCTCCTCATGATGGCTCTGCGGCTGCCACCTATAATTACGATGAATCCGCCGGTACAGTTACTCTTAATGGAATAGGCGCTTATCTTGGAATTCCTAAAGCAAATAATGCTGGAGAATTAACAAGTCCAGCTGATGCACCAGAATCTATTACCTATATTATTGAACTACAAGATGGTGGAAATACAATGATTATTGATATTGAAGCTGGAGCAGGTGTTTGGTGGAGATACAAACTTGTAAAAGAAGGCGGAGGAGGAGAACCTTCTCCAATAGCTGGTACTTGGCAAATGGCTCCAGAAGCAGGTTCGCTAGGTGTTGGTCCAGGACAAGGAGATATTTCTTGGTGGGCTATTGATGATGCTGGTGTAAGTGATAGAGGATGTTTCTTCGACGACGAATATGTTTTCTCAGCAAATGGCAGCTTTAGTAATGTTCTTGGTTCCGAAACATGGGTTGAAGCTTGGCAAGGTATTGAGGCGGATGGTTGTGGAGTTCCAGTAGCTCCTCACGATGGCTCAAATGCTGCTACATTTACTTATGACGAAGGAGCTGGTACTATAACATTATCTGGTGTTGGAGCCTTTTTAGGTATTCCTAAAGCCAATAATACCGGAGAGCTTACCAGTCCTGATGATGCCCCTGAATCAATAACTTATATCGTTGAATTACAGGATGCCAGTACAATGATTATTGATATTGAAGCTGGAGCTGGTGTTTGGTGGAGATACAAACTTATTAAACGCTAAAAATGATAATTATGAAAAATAGATTTAAATATTTAATAGTGGCTCTTGCTGGAATACTATTTGTTTTCTCAGCATGTGATAAAGACAAACATGAGCTAGGGGATTTAGTTACACCTACAAATCTAAGTGTTTCTTATGTTATTGAAGGTGTTGATGCTGAAAACCCAAATGGCGATGGTAGTGGATTTGTAAACTTCACTGCCAGTGCTAATAATGCCATCACTTATACCTATGATTTCGGAGACGGAACCGATGTAAAAGTGGCTGCAGATGGTAATATCAAATATCGTTTTGCAATAAATGGTGTTAATACTTATAATGTTACCGTTTCTGCAGTTGGAACCGGAGGACTTCAATCTACAAAAACTGAGCCTGTTGAAGTATTCAGTAGTTTCGAAGATGAAGAAGCTTTAGAATTCCTAACTGGTGGAAGCTCAAAATCTTGGTATTGGGCTGCTGATCAATTAGGTCATGCCGGATTAGGTCCTGTTACCGAAGATTATGGTAATCTTGATTATACTTGGCCAAACTGGTGGCAAATTGGTGCTTGGGATACCGATAAAGCATGTATGTATGATGCTGAATTTGTATTTACAAAAACAAGTACAGGACTTACTTTCGAGCAAGTTTCTGGTCCAGCCTTTGTCCCTGGTGCATATGCAGGTGTCATTGGTGTTGAAGGTGATGTATGTCACAATACTGATGTAGTTCCAGATCTTTATGGAGTTAAAACAGTAACATTTGCTCCTTCTTCTACTATGGCTGCTCAAGATGGTGGGTATAGAGGAACAGCTTTTACTCTTTCTGATAATGGAACCATGTGTTGGTGGGTTGGTAAAAGTACCTATGATATCATTGAAGTTTCTGATACTCAATTGAAAGTTAGAATTGAGCAAGATGGTGAATTTGCATGGTACCACACTTTTGTGAGTGTGAAACCTGTACAATAGCATGAATAAGCTTTAGCGGTTTTTACCGCTAAAGCTTTTATTTTTAATAATATAGCTTTTGAAACGAACAATGGTTTTAGCTTGTAATCATTCGCCAGCAAGCATGATTAAATTCATTGAGAGTTCCATCTGACTAACAAAATCTATAATACAGATGAAAATTCTATTAAAGTTCAGCTTGTTTTTAATGTTTTCTACATTAATTTTTATGTCATGTGACAAAAAAGAAGAATCAGATTTTACAGCTGGTTTTACTTTTGATTATATCAATGATAATACAGTTTATTTTAACAATACATCCTCTGGTGAGTATTACTCACTAACGTGGGATTTTGGAAATGGGGACATCATTACAACAACTGATAAAAAAGAAAGCTTTCAAATTCATTATGCATTGAAAGGTGATTATACTGTTAGTTTAAAAGTTTTAAATTATAATGGAACAACAAAAACAGCATCTGATATTATAGTTATTGATAACTCTAATCTTCCTAATTTAAATGCAAGCTTTACTGCAACCCCAACCCAAAGTAATCCTAATTATGTGCTCTTAACTAATACCACAGAAGGCGAATTTGACTCGTTTAAATGGTTGTATAGAGATCAAATCATAGCTAATGAAGATGATTATTTGGCTCATTTCCCTTTGGCAGGGGATTATGAAATAGAATTACAAATTATTCGTGGTGAAGATGTTTTCACATCCACACAATCAATAATAATTGATGAGGATGACCAAGGAGAACCTAATTTAATATGGTCAGAAGAGTTTGATTATACGGGCTTACCAGATGCTAGTTATTGGAATATGGAAACTGGCGGAGGAGGCTGGGGAAATAACGAACTCCAGAATTATACCAACAGAGAAGACAATGCTCTTGTTGGCAATGGCTACTTAACCATTACTGCCAAAGAAGAAGTTTATGGCGGAAGAAATTATACTTCAGCAAGAATCACTACTCAGAATAAATTCGATTTCAAATATGGTAAGATAGAAGCCAGAATAAAGCTTCCTTATGGCCAAGGGATATGGCCAGCCTTCTGGATGCTAGGAAGTAATATTAATTCTGTAAGCTGGCCCGCTTGTGGAGAAATTGATATTATGGAATTAGTGGGTGGTACAAATAGAGATAATATCTCTCATTCTACTATACATTGGGATAATGCAGGTCAGCATGCTTCCTATGGTGAATCTTATAGCTTATCCAATGGGATTTTTGCTGATGATTTTCATGTGTTTAGTGTGGAGTGGGATGAACAATCCATTAGAGGTTTTGTGGATGGCTCACAATATTTTGTGGCCGACATTACCCCTTCTGGCTTAAGTGAATTTCATGAGGATTTCTTCATTATTTTGAATTTGGCGGTGGGAGGAAATTGGCCCGGATCACCAAATGCAAGTACTGTATTTCCTCAAACCATGCAAGTAGATTATATCAGAGTTTATAAGAACTAAATGATGAAAACAGTATTACAAATTCTAGTCATATTAATTATAGGAATGCTCATGACAAACTGTGATTCAAATCCAAAATCTCCATCTAAAAATGAAGGTGAATGGAAATTAGTATGGCAAGATGATTTTAATTATTCTGGCCTTCCTGATTCCACAAAATGGGACTATGATACTGAAGGAAACTCTGCCGGCTGGGGTAATAATGAGGCACAGCATTATACCAAAATGGATAAAGACAATGCTTGGGTAGAGGATGGTAAACTTAAAATTACAGCTAGAAAAGAAAAGTTTGAAGGAAAAGAATTTACTTCTGCTAGACTCATGTCAAGAGTTGCATGGCAATATGGTAAAATAGAAGTACGAGCAAAGCTTCCGGAAGCCAGAGGCACCTGGTCTGCCATTTGGATGATGCCCGGAGGATGGTCTTTTAATGATGGAAATTGGCCAGATATTGGTGAAATTGACATCATGGAGCATGTGGGACATGACTTGGGAGTGATTCATGCATCAGCACATTCCAAGGATTATCAATGGCAAAAAAACTCACAGAAAACCAATACCGTTCCCATTTCTAAGGTACATGAACAATTTCACACTTATAAGGTGGAATGGTCACCAGAGGTTTTGAAATTCTATGTGGACGATCAACTCTATTTAACTTATGAAAATGAAGGCCTAGGAGAATCAAAATGGCCTTATGACAAACCTTTTTATCTGCTTTTAAATGTTGCAGTTGGAGGAGCATGGGGAAATGTGCAAGGTATCGATGAACAAACCTTTCCTCAAGTGATGGAGGTTGAGGAGGTAAAAGTATTCCAACTTAAGAATTAAACAATCAATAAATTATTAAACAAAAAACTAAATATTATGAAACAAATCTTTACAATTTTAGCTTTAGTTATTGGCATTATCACAGTTAATGCACAGTATATTTATAATGATTTTGATGCGAATCAAAATGTAACAGTAGCTGGTTGGCCAAATGTTGCCAACTTAATAGCAAACCCCGATGCCAGTGGCATTAATACTAGCGCAAATGTAGGTGAATGGGTAAGATCTGGAGAACAATGGGCTCATATGTTTTTGGAATTAGATGGTACTATTGACTTTACAACTGGAACAACTTTTCAAGTTAAAGGGCATTTTCCTATTGCTTGTCAAACCTTATTAAAACTTGAATCAGCTGATGGAGCATTTACAGAAGTAGCTGTTGATGTAACCACTACTGGAGAATGGGTCCAACTGAGTTATGACTTTCCTGATGGAGAAACTGGAATTTATAATAAAATAGTTATTTTCTTTGATATTAATTCTTCAGTGGAAAGCACTTTTTATATTGATGATATAGAAGGACCTGCTTTTCAAAATGGACCTCCTCCAACTCAAATCGACCTTCCTATTACTTTTGATGATGCAGAACTTAACTATGGTTTAATTGATTTTGGCGGAAATGCATCATCAATTATTGAAGACCCTAATAATGCAGGAAATATGATTGTTCAATCCATTAAAACTGATGGAGCTGAATTATGGGCAGGAACAACTGTTGGTGGTAATGCAGGATTTGCAAATCCAATTCCATTTACTTCAGATTTAACTTATATGTCTGTTGCTGTTTGGTCTCCAGAAGCTGGAATTCCAGTTAGACTAAAAGTAGAGGATGCCAATGAGCCAACCATGTCTGTTGAAACAGAAGCTTTAACAACCGTAGCAGAAGCATGGGAAGTTTTAGTTTTCGATTTTAGCAATGAAGCTACAGGTACTGCTGCAATCAACTTCGATTATAACTATAATAAGGCCAGTATTTTCTTCAACTTCGGTATTACTGGAGCAGAGGCAGGTGAGCAAACTTATTTTTGGGATGATGTTGAATTTCTAGCAAACGGAGTTTCTATTGACGAATTAGAGCAAGTTGAATTTGCAGTATATCCTAATCCAGCTTTAAATTTCATCAATCTTCCAATTGGAAGCAGCGATGTTAAGTTATATTCAATTACAGGGAATGTGGTTTTTGAATCATTTTCATCAGATTTAACAATAAACATAAGTAAACTTTCAAAAGGAGTATATTTTGTTTATTCTCAGAATAATGATGGTAAAATTTATCATTCAAAATTCATTAAACATTAAAGATAATTTGATAATTATTTGAAATCGTGGGGATGTCTAAAAAGCACTTTGGTTGTTTTGCGATTTGAATATTTTTAAGTATTCAAATCGGTCCGCCTAATGAACAGAGAATTGCTTTTTTAGATAACCCCTCTTTCACATCCTCATTCAAAACAAATTCTTTAGATTTGTTAGCAATTTAACTAAAAAATCTATCGGAAATAAAGGACATATGAAGCAAAAAAGTGGAAATGTAGTTTTAATCTCTCTTATTGTAGCCCTTGGTGGCTTTTTAATGGGGTTCGATGCTTCGGTTATTTCTGGAGTAGTCAAATTCATTGAACCAGAGTTCGGCTTAACTAAATTAGAATTAGGATGGGCTGTTAGTTCCCTTACCCTTACTGCGACTTTAGCCATGATGCTTGTTGGTCCTTTAAGCGATAGATACGGAAGGAAGAAGATTCTTTCCTTTGCAGCTGCCATCTATGCTTTATCTGCTATTCTTTCTGCTCTGGCTCCCAGCTTCTGGTTTTTAGTGGTCGCTAGAATGATTGGTGGTTTTGGAGTTGGAGCTTCCCTAATTATTGCCCCTATGTATATTGCCGAAACCGCTCCTCCACACATGCGCGGCCGTTTGGTATCTTTCAATCAATTAAACATTGTGATTGGTATTTCTGCTGCATTTTTTACTAATTATCTGATTTTACAATGGGGCAAATCTGATGCCTCATGGGCACAAGCCTTGCAATTTGATGCATATAACTGGCGTTGGATGCTGGGTTTAGAAGCACTACCTGCTATTATTTACTTTTTTGCCCTCTTCATAGTTCCGCGTAGCCCAAGATGGTTAATTATGAAAGGAAAAGAGGAAGATGCCATTAGAATAATGGAAGCATCTGTTGGATCTGTGCAAGCCCACCAAGACCTAAAAGTGATAAAAGAAAGTCTTCATGCTGATAAAAACAAGGCTAAAGCAAAACTGACGGATATTTTTAAACCCTCAGTACGTACCGTATTAATGATAGGGGTGGTTCTTGCAGTTCTGCAACAAATAACTGGAATCAACTCTGTATTCTTCTATGCACCTATGATATTTGAACAAACAGGTTTAGGAACCGATGCCGCATTCTCTCAAGCCATTCTCGTTGGACTCACCAATCTCGTATTTACCATTGTTGCCATAGGAATGATTGATAAATTTGGACGTAAACCATTATTGATATTTGGTATGTTGGGTATTGCCATCTCCATGTTGGTATTATCTTATGGGTTTTCCACCGCAGAATATACCATTACAGAAAAGACATTAACAGAAATGACTAAGGAGAATATCTCTACTCAGAAATTTGATAAAATATTAGGTGTAAATTATCAATCGGAGGAGGAATTTAAAGAAGCATTATTACATATTATTGATGCCAAGACTTTCGAAAAATCAGAAAGTCAAATCATGCAATCTTCCATACAATTGAATGCCAATTTTATTCTATTTGGCATTATAGCCTTTGTGGCTTCCTTCGCGGTTTCCATAGGGCCTGTGATGTGGGTTTTATTCTCCGAATTATTTCCCAATGCCATTAGAGCTATTGCCATATCGTTTGTGGGCTTTTTAAATTCCATGACCAGCTTCTTGGTTCAATTGGTTTTTCCTTGGGAATTAGAAGTATTAGGTAGCTCCATCACCTTCCTTATCTATGGCTTGTTTGCCATAGCAGGTTTACTATTTGTATTAAAAGCAGTACCTGAAACTAAAGGAAAGTCTTTGGAAGAATTAGAAAAACAATTGGTTAAAGAATAACAATTAAGAAATCATATTAAAAATCCAGAAAAATAAAATCGATATGGATAAAATATATATCGGAAACAGTGAAATAACATCTAACAAAGGAAATGTTTCTGGTCAATTTGTAGAAATTGACGGTGAGAAATATTACCAAATTCAGAATTATCACGAAATGCCAGATTTCTTTATCAGCATAGTGAGTAATTCCGATCATTGGATGTTTATATCTAGCAATGGCTCATTGTCAGCTGGAAGAAAAGACAGGAATAGTTCCTTATTCCCCTATTATACCGATGATAAAATTCATGATTATAAAGGCATAACAGGAAGTAGATCCTATTTCTTGGTGGAGAAAAACAATCGTAATTCTCTGTGGGAACCTTTTACCGACGAATCACCAAAATTCTATAATATAAGCAGAAACCTATACAAGAGCATTTATGGGAACAGTCTCATTTTTGAAGAGATAAATCATGATTTAGGACTTAGTTTTCAATATGGATGGTATAATAGTGAGCAATTTGGCTTTGTGAAAAGATCCACTTTGTTTAATCATGATAAAGAAAATGTAAAAGTTAAAGTTCTGGATGGATTGCGAAACATACTCCCCTATGGTGTAGATTATGATTTCCAAAATGCATACAGCAATCTTTTGGATGCTTATAAGAAAAATGAATTGATTGAAGGTAGTACGCTTGGCTTATTCATGCTGAGCTCCATTCCTGTGGATAGAGCAGAACCCAGTGAAGCTTTAAAAGCTACCGCTGTTTGGTCATTTGGATCTAGCAAGAAAAGCACGATCCTAGTTTCGGATAAGCAGATTTCTAAATTTAAAAAGGGATTAAAACTGGAATCGGAATTCGATATCAGAGCGTCCAGAGGAGCCTATTTTATAAATGATGAAATAGAATTAGAACAAAATACAAAGAAGGATTGGTTTACCATTGCTGAGATCAATCTCGATACTACTCAAGTATCAAATTTGAAACAAATTATTTGCAGCGGCACCTCTATTGAGGATTTAATATTTGAGGACATCAATAAGGGAACCCAAAACCTTAAGAAGATGGTGTCGTATGCAGATGGTTTTCAGATGACCAATACCGATTTATGTTGGGCACGTCATTATTCCAATACCCTATTTAATATTATGCGTGGAGGAGTTTTTATCAATAATTATATGGTAAAGGCAAATGATTTCAAGCAGTATTTATGGCAAATCAATAAATTGCTTTTTAAGGAACATCAGTCCTGGCTCGAAAGTTTGGCAGACGATATTTCATATTTAGATTTATTAGCAAAGGCAGAGGAATTAAACAATGCTGATTTGTTGAGAATCGTCAACGAATACCTTCCGCTAACCTTTAGCCGACGTCATGGTGATCCTAGTCGCCCATGGAATCAGTTTTCAGTGGAGACCCAAAATGAGGATGGTAGTATTAAATATAACTATCAAGGCAACTGGCGCGATATTTTTCAAAACTGGGAAGCGCTCACCTATTCTTTCCCAGAGTTTATTGAAGGTATCATCAGTAAATTTGTAAACGCCTCCACCATTGATGGTTATAACCCCTATCGTATTATGCGCGATGGCATAGATTGGGAATCTCCAAATCCGGATGATCCTTGGGCGTATATTGGCTATTGGGGCGATCATCAAATCATCTACTTACAAAAGCTATTGGAGCTTTCGAATAATTTCCATCCTGGAAAACTAGATGAAATGCTCACCAGCGAAATCTTCACCTATGCCAATGTTCCCTACCAAATAAAACCTTATGAGGAAATTGTAAAAAATCCAAAAGACACGGTTTTATTTAATAAAGAACTCAATGAAAAAATAAATGCAGAAGTAGAATATTTGGGTGCCGATGCTAAATTATTGAAATCCAAATCAGATTCTCAGATTTACAAAGTAAACTTTACCGAAAAGATATTAGCCACCTTGCTTTCAAAAATGAGTAATTTCATTCCTGAGGCTGGTATCTGGTTGAATACACAACGCCCAGAATGGAACGATGCCAATAATGCCTTGGTAGGCAATGGAACTTCAATGGTTACCCTATATCACCTCAGAAGATTCTTGAAATTTTGGAAAGGTAAATTTGAGGATTCTAAACATGAAAGCATCAGTGTTTCGGAAGAATTAGCCAGATTATTTAGCAGTATCCATCAAGTTTTTGATGAAGGACAAGCAGTTTTAGAAAATGGCTTTAAGGATCAGGACAGGAAGAAGATGACTGATGCTTTGGGTGAAGCCCATAGTAAATTCAGAGGCGAGATTTATCAATTCTCATTTTCTGGCGAACGAAAGAAGATTTCTACAAAAGAAATGAGTTCTTTTTGTGAAGTATGTTTAAAACATATCGATCAAAGCATCAAAAAGAATGAACGAGAGGATGGTTTATATCATGCTTATAATCTCATCACTTTCCATGAGGATTCTATTTCTGTCAGAAACCTTTATGAGATGTTGGAAGGACAAGTAGCCATTTTGAGTTCAGGACTTCTATCTGTAAAAGAGAGTTTAAAAGTGCTCAATGCTTTGAAGAAAAGCGCCATTTATAGAAAAGACCAATATAGCTATATGCTATATCCTAATCGAGAACTTCCTCGATTTAACGAAAAAAATAATATTCCACAAGTGATGGTGGAACAGTCAGTATTACTAAAGAAACTGGTAGAGAATCAAGAAACCTCCATCATCAAAGTTGATGACCTAAATAATTACCACTTCAATAGTGCTTTTAGAAATGCTGAAGCACTCGATCATGCCTTGAATAATTTGAGGATTGGTAATTATGGTCATTTGGTTGAGGAGGAGAAAGAATTCATTTTAGGTATTTATGAGAAAATATTTGACCATAAATCCTTTACCGGAAGATCTGGTACTTTTTATGGATACGAGGGCTTAGGATCCATTTATTGGCACATGGTTTCAAAGTTATTATTGGCTACTCAGGAATGCTATATGAAAGCTCTTGAGGATGGTGAAGATAAAGAAACCATTGGGGAATTAAAGCAGCATTATTATGAAATTAAAGCCGGTATTGGTTTATATAAATCTCCAGAATTATACGGAGCATTTCCTACCGATGCTTACTCTCATACCCCACTAAATGCTGGAGTAAAACAACCCGGATTAACAGGCCAAGTGAAAGAAGATTTTATTTCTAGAATTGGCGAAATGGGTGTTCTTATAGAAGAGGGAAAAATGGTATTTAATCCTTCCTTATTAAACGATGAGGAGATATTAAAAGATAAGCAATCCTTTGAATTTTTGAGCTTAGATGGAGAAACCTCCTCTTTAGAGTTAAATAAAAATCAAATTGCTTTCACCTTCTGTCAAGTTCCTGTGGTTTATAGTTTTAATACAGAACAAAAGATAGATATCACTTTTGATAATGGTATTATGGAATCCATAAAAGGTGATGAAATAAGCAAAGAGAACAGCCAATTGGTTTTTAAAAGAACTGGCGATATTAAGTTAATAGAAGTATTTTTTAAATAGAATAATAATGTCATTTAATAGCAAAAAAATATGGGCCTTAACAGGTGTAAATGCCCTACACAAAACAGAAGAAGAAATCATTTCTTTATTTCATGAGAGTCTAAAGGATCCTATGCATGGTATGTGTTTTAGTCCTTATGTAAACGGGCAAAAACCTGGTGATCAATTGAGCGAAGAACAAATTCGTAGACGATTAGAAATTATTCAGCCTCATACCAAGTGGGTCAGATCCTTTTCTTGTACCGAAGGCAACGAAATGATTCCTCAAATAGCGCATGAAATGGGACTAAAAACCCTAGTAGGCGCATGGTTAGGGGAAGATAAAGAAGTAAACGAAAAGGAAATAACAAAGCTTATTGAAATGGCTAAAGAGGGCCATGTTGATATTGCTGTGGTTGGAAATGAAGTCTTGTATAGAGGAGACTTAACAGAAACAGAACTTTTAGATTATATCAATAGAGTAAAACAAGAAATTCCAGAGATTTCAGTGGGATATGTTGACGCGTATTACGAGTTTGAAAACCATCCTCAAATTGCATATGCTTGTGATGTGATTTTAGCCAATTGTTATCCTTTTTGGGAAGGCTGTAGCATAGATTATTCCTTACTTTATATGAAGGATATGTATGCCAGAGCTAAAAAAGTAGCTAAAGGTAAAAAGGTAATCATCACCGAAACAGGATGGCCCAACGAAGGAGAAAAGCTTCATGGTGCACAGCCCTCCAAAATCAATGCTTTGATTTATTATCTGAATGCACAGGCATGGTCAAGAGAAGATGATATTGACTTATTCTATTTCTCTTCATTCGATGAATCTTGGAAAATAGATTCTGAAGGTGATGTGGGACCATTTTGGGGACTTTGGAATACTGATGAAAAATTGAAATATTAAAAAATAAGGACAAGCTTATGCGGATTTGTAATCCGCATATAGATAACAATCGGATTGCAAATCCGATTAAGCTGAGGTCGTTGAGCTTGTCGAAGCGACAAATAAAATCCATAGTCACTATGGCCATTTCGACAAGCTCAATGACCTTTACAACAGCTCTTGCAAAATTTGAGCAGAATAAATAACAAACAAATGAAAACAGCAATAATAGGAAGAATCATGAGAACACAAATCATTTTATTAATCAGCTTATTAGCGCTATTTTCATGTAAGACCGAACACAAGCAAAACCAACAAAATATGAGCGAATCTAAGCACTCAACTATAATGACTAAACAAACTACAAAGGCTCTCCTAATGGGAACTTCAAAAGCTGTTTGCTATTCTGGCTTTAGGAGTGGACAACATCCAGACAGAGGCGATGGCGCTGTAAACCCAAGTTATGAGGAGGTTCTTGAGGACCTGAAAATCATTTCTGAGCAAGCCGATTTTCATTTAATTCGATTATATGATAGTGGCGAGAATTCAGAACTGACCTTGCGAGTTATCAAGGAGAATAATATTGATATCAAAGTGATGCTGGGCATTTGGCTTCAAGCCGAATTGAGTGCCCACGAAACCTGTTCTTGGTTAACAGAACCCATTCCTGAAGAAGAGCTGGCAGCAAATAAAGAGCTCAATCTTTTAGAAATTGAAAAGGCCATTGCTTTGGCTGATAAATACCAAGACATCATTATTGCCATCAACGTCGGAAACGAAGCCTTAGTGGATTGGAATGATCATAAAGTAGCAACGGATACCATTATTTCCTATGTAAAAAGAGTAAAGAAGTCGGTTCCACAGTTGGTGACGGTAGCCGATAATTACAAGTGGTGGGCAGAGCATGGTATAGAGTTAGCTAAGGCTGTCGACTTTGTTTCTCTACATATTTATCCTGTCTGGGAAGGGAAAGACATCAACGAAGGCTTGTCCTTTACCATAGAGAATTATAATGAAGTTAGAAAAACACTACCTAATGCCAGAATAGTAATAACTGAAGCAGGTTGGGCTACCATAGCTACAGAATTTGGGGAGCGTGCTAGTGAAGAAAAGCAATTACAGTATTATCAAGAATTCATGCAATGGTCTAAGGAGATGAATATCACCTCTTTTTGGTTCGAGGCTTTTGACGAAGATTGGAAAGGAGAACCTGGAAATATGATGGGAGCCGAAAAACATTGGGGCTTATATACGGTTGATAGAAAACCTAAAAAAGTGATGCAATAAACTATAATAATAAACTCGTAAAACTAATCCTATGGCACATTTTAAAACAGCAAAAGAAGACATAGTCCCCTTTGGACAAAAACTAGCATTCGGTTCAGGACATCTAGCAAATCAGTTATTTCCAGCAGCATTAGGAGTGTTTATGGTGGTGCTGGTGATGTCATTAAATATGAATCCAATATTAGCAGGTTTGCTGGGTGCTCTTCCAAGGCTTTTAGATGCACTTACCGATCCTATTATGGGTTTTATTTCAGATAATACCAAATCGAAATGGGGAAGAAGAAAACCTTATATTTTCATAGGAAGTGTGATTACTGGAGTGGCATTTATGATCATGTGGCAATTAAACCCTGAGAATTCTCAGACCTATAATTTCTTTTACTTTTTAATTGTTTCCGTATTTTTCTATATCGGTTATACCATTTTTGCTACGCCATTAATTGGATTGGGTTATGAGATGACTCCCGATTATAATGAGCGTACTAGATTAATGGCTGTTTCGCAATGGATGGGACAAATTGCCTGGATGATTGCTCCATGGTTTTGGGTGATTATCTATGATCCAACTATATTTGAATCTGCTCCCGAAGGTGCAAGAATACTATCTATTATGGTTGGTGGAGCCTGCATGATACTTGGAATCTTACCTGCTCTTTTCAACAAAGAAAGAGTTGCTCCAGATGACAGTAAAATGGTGAATTTATCAATGAAAGATTTAGCAGCAAACACCAAAGAATTTGTAAAAGGGATAAAATTGACCCTTAAAAACAAACCCTTCATGAAGCTTTGTGGAGCTACATTCTTAATTTTTAATGGCTTCCAAACAGTCGCTCAATTTGCCATGTTTATTATTGTTTACTATCTCTTTGATGGTGATAAAGTAGCATCTGGAACTTGGCCTGCATGGTTCGGAACCATAAGTGCAATTGCTACTGCTGTACTCGTCATTCCTATTGTCACTAAAATCTCTGAAAAGATGGGAAAGAAAAATGCTTTCATTATCGCAACACTAATTTCTATTATTGGTTATGGCTTAAAATGGTGGGGATTCAACCCAGAAAATCCCTGGTTAATGTTTATGCCTATCCCTTTCCTATCTTTTGGAATAGGTGGTTTGTTTACCTTGATGATGTCAATGACAGCTGATGTTTGTGATTTAGATGAATTAAATAATGGTGAACGTAGGGAAGGAATGTTTGGAGCAGTTTACTGGTGGATGGTAAAATTAGGAACAGCATTGGCGCTACTTACAAGTGGTATTGTTTTGTCTTTTGTGGGTTTCGACCAATCTGTAGATCAACAAACA
Organism: Lentimicrobium sp. L6; assembly: GCF_013166655.1. Classification (NCBI taxonomy): domain Bacteria; kingdom Pseudomonadati; phylum Bacteroidota; class Bacteroidia; order Bacteroidales; family Lentimicrobiaceae; genus Lentimicrobium; species Lentimicrobium sp. L6. The sequence continues at coordinate 10,451 of NZ_JABKCA010000024.1, read as the reverse complement.
GTGGACACTTTAACCAACCTTAGAATTGCTGATATTATTATTCCTATACTTACAGCTCTTATGGCCATAGTGATAGTTTGGAAATATGATATTACAGAAGGAAAAGCCCATGAAATACGAAAAGCCTTAATTGCACGTCGTGGAAAAGTATCTCATTAAAGGAAAATAAAATCAGGAATTATGAAAGCTATAAAACTCACTTTAAAACTCCTTATTATTATGGCTTTATCCAGTTGTCAAGTTGACTCCAACAAGTTAGCCGTGGAGGTATACGAAACCTCAGCAAGTGGAAATCAACTCACAAAACGTACTGAGTTTGTAGAAAACAAAGAAGCCATAAATATTAAGATATTGCCGCAAAATAAATTTCAAACCATCACTGGTTTTGGAGGCTCATTTACTGAATCTTCTGCCTATTTACTCAATCAGCTTAGCAAGGAAAATAGAGAACTTATATTAGAAGCTTATTTTGGATCAGAAGGTGCTAAATACTCATTAACTCGTACTCATATTAACTCCTGCGACTTTTCTATATCTAATTATTCCTATGCTCCTCTAAAAGGTGATAAAGAACTCAAAAGTTTCTCCATAGAAGAAGATCGCGACGATATCATCCCCATGATTAAAGAAGCCATGGCTATTTCTGAGGATGGTTTCAAAATCATCTCTTCTCCATGGACCGCCCCACCTTGGATGAAAGACAATGACAGCTATGTGGGTGGAAAATTATTGCCAGAATATTATGATACTTGGGCCCTATTCTTCTCAAAATACATAAAGGCTTATGAAAAAGAAGGAATAGAAATCTGGGGTCTCACTGTAGAAAACGAACCTCTTGGAAATGGAAATAACTGGGAAAGTATGCATTTCTCAGCAGAAGAAATGCTAGACTTTGTAAACAATTATATGGGCCCAAAATTAAAAGAGGAGGGTCATGATGTGAAAATTCTAGCCTACGATCAAAATCGTGGAGACGAGTTAATCGAGTGGGCCGAAACCATCTATAAAGACGAAGCTTCATCAGAATACTTCGATGGCTTTGCCATTCATTGGTATGCCAGTACTTTTAATTATTTCCCTAAATCTTTGAATCTGACTCATGAATTAGCACCCAATAAATATCTTATTCAATCAGAAGCTTGTGTAGATGCAGAAGTACCACATTGGAAAGATGATGCTTGGTATTGGTCAAAAGAAGCCACCGATTGGGGATGGGATTGGGCTTCTGAAGAGCAAAAACACCACCATCCTAAATACGTTCCAGTCTACAGATATGCTCGTGATATTATTGGTTGCATGAACAACTGGGTAGATGGTTGGGTAGACTGGAATATGGTTTTAGATAGACAAGGAGGTCCTAATTGGTTTAAGAATTGGTGTACAGCTCCAGTCATTGTCGACCCCGAAAAAGATGAGGTATACTTCACCCCGCTCTATCACACCATGGCTCATTTTAGTCGGTTTATTCGCCCCGATGCCGTTCGTATTGGTTTTGAAAACACTGACGAAAACTTGATGATGACAGCAGCACAAAACCCAGATGGAACTATTGCCATAGTACTTTTAAATATGGAAACAGAAGCCAAAAGCATTCATTTAATGCTTGGTGAAGATTCGGTTGACATTCAAATTAGTGCTCAAGCCATACAAACCCTAATGATTCCATCTTTAAATAAGGATAAAAACTAAAATGATGAGAACTTTTATAATCCTATTCATGACTATCGTCTTGGCTTCCTGTAATAACCAAATGACAGATGATGCAATAAAGATTTCAGGAAATAAAATATTAGTGAATGAGGAGTCTTACCTCATCAAAGGTATTTGCTATCACCCAGTACCTAAAGGAAGCAATCATAGAGATTTCGGTCATTTGTCGGAAGATTTATCCTTAATGAAAGAAGCTGGTATCAATACCATAAGGCTATATGCTCCGCTGGATGACAAAAAGGTGTTAGATGAAATTCATGAAGCAGGAATAAAAGTAATCATTGGATTTGGCTATAATCAAGAGGGATATTTTGATATTCTTTCAGGGTCATTTATCGACTATATTGAAAAGTATAAAGCACATCCCGCCATCTTATTATGGGAATTGGGAAATGAGTATAATTACCATCCTGAATGGTTCGAAGGAGATATGATAAACTGGTATATTGCTTTAAATACGGCAGCAGATCTCATTCATCAGCAGGATCCAAATCATCCTGTTGCAACAGCCCATGGGGAATTACCTGACTCTTTAGCTTTGGCCACTTGCCCCAATATCGATGTTTGGGGAATGAATGTTTATCGTTGGGACAATCCAGAAAGCATTTTTGGAGAATGGAAGGCCATAAGCTCTAAGCCCATGTATCTTTCAGAAGCTGGTGCAGATAGTTATATGACTGTAGAAAAGCCAGGTTATGAAGCAGGTATTAATGAGCAAGCCCAAGCTGATGCCACAGCAAAAATACTAGAAGCTACATTTAGAAATCAAGAAATATGCTCAGGAGTCACTCTTTTTGCTTTTATAGATGAGTTATGGAAAGCAGGAAATAACGAGCAATACGATCCCGGAGGATGGGCGCCAAATAGCAGTGGTATACCCTATGATGGCAGTCCAAATGAAGAATATTGGGGAATTCTAGATATCAATAGAAATAAGAAGTTGGCTTTTTTTACCGTAAAAGAAAGTTATTTGAGTCAAACCAAGAAGCATTAAAAACATGGGAACAAAATTATCATTAAAAGAAAAAATTGGATATGGATTAGGAGATACTGCTTCTCATTTTGTATGGGATATGGTGGGTTTTTGGATCCTCATTTTTTATACAGATACCTTTGGTATTTCTGCAGCAGCAGCAGGAACTATTATGTTAATTGCTAGAGTTTGGGACATGATTAGTGATCCACTTATGGGCATTATTGCCGATAGAACCAATACCCGTTGGGGCAAGTTTCGTCCCTATATTTTGTGGATGGCCTTACCATATAGCGTATTGGCGGTTTTGACATTCTCCACCCCGGATTTAGGCCCAACAGGTAAGGTGATATATGCAGGGGTGACTTATTTCCTATTGATGACCGTTTTTACCGCCATCAATCTACCTTACTCCTCTTTAGGTGCAGTAATGACCTCTGATTCTTATGAAAGAGCAGGTTTGAACTCTTATCGCTTTATTTTTGCATTTATAGGTCAGCTTGTGGTTACTGGTACAGCACTTACTTTGGCCTTGTATTTTGGGCAAGGTGATACTGCTTTAGGTTATCAATATACTTTAACCCTATTTGCCTTCATCAGTTTTGCCTTATTCATGATTACTTTCAAAACCACCAAAGAAAGAGTGAAACCACCCAAAGGTCAGAAACAAAATCTCAAAGAGGATTTAAAGAATCTTTTTAAGAACAAACCATGGGTTATTCTGTTTTTCGTGGGAATCATTTCTTTTGTGATGTTTGCCATGCAAAACCTTACGATTGCCTACTATTTTAAATACTATATCGGAAATGAATCTGATGTGCAATTATTCAATGTCATTGGAACCATTGCTTTAATCGTTGCCATCCCCTTCTCTAAACCATTAGCCAAGCGTTTTGGTAAAAGAAATGTGTTCTTAGCCAGCTCTTTAATATCGGGAATGTTCTTTATGCTGCTTTATATTCCTGGAAACGATAATATAATCAGCATATATGTTTTAAATATACTAGCAAAAATGACCTATGCACCTGCAGTGCCTTTATTATGGACTATGCTAGCAGATACCGCAGATTATTCTGAATGGAAAACTGGAAGAAGATCAACAGGTTTGGTGTTTTCTGCAGCTACTTTTGCGCAAAAAGCAGGTTGGGGAATTGGTGGAGCTTTGGCTGGTTGGATTTTGGCCATCTACCATTTTGAACCCAATGTGGAGCAAACGGTAAGTTCAATTACTGGAATCAAACTAATGATTTCTGTTTTTCCAGGTATTCTCTATATGTCCACGGCTATTTTACTCTTCTTTTATAGCATCGATCATAAAACATGTTTAATCATGCAAAAAGATTTAGAAGCCAGAAGAGAAAAGATAGATTTTGTTGAAGAAGATTAAAAAAAGCAGAAAACATGGAATAATCGTCTTCGTTCATACCAATAATATCATTAGATATCCTTAAATTTGATGCGTCATCATTTTGGTATATAAATACCATTTCTATATAGGTGATGCGATTGGGAATAAGGCCTCGGCAAATATTCCTTTTTTATTGGAGGAAAAAAAGATGAAGAAAAAAACCTTTGGGGGTAAATTAGCTAGGATAGAACAAGGGCCATTATGGACATTTAGCGATAATGAAAGTGGTGCATTTATAGCACCTGAGGCCGATTATTTATCAAGGTTATATTTCCCTTTGATGAATTCTGCCGGAATGAAGTCTTGGGTAAGCCCAGATTTAAAAGGAGATATTTGCTCCTCATTTAGTCATTATTTAAACCCTCCTCTAGTGACTGAGGATATTAGCAAAACCGTAGCTTCTAGAAATTGCTGGATTAGCTTAAAAGGTGAAAAACCTTGGTCTGCAACAGGAGTATCTGCTTGGCAAAAAGCCAACAAATGGACGCTAAATCCTGATGAATCCGAAGTAAATGCTCAACCTGGTTTATTTGCAGTAACACGAAGAAATAAAGTGCTCAAATTGGCCTGTACCTTGAAGGTATTTATTCCTTCTACAGACGACAAAGTAGAGCTCATACATATTGAAGTAGAGAATAATGATACGGTAGCCAAAACTTTTGATCTTACTTATTCCCTTCCACTCTTTGGCCGACATGCCGATAATGTTCGCGATCATCGACAAGTAACCACCATGTTTCAAAGAATCTTTCAAGAGGAGCATGGAACAAGAATTAAAGCAAATATAGTCCACGATGAAAATGGACATTCCCCAAATCATACCAGTTATATGGTTTTAGGTGCCGATGCGGAAGGTAATAAACCCAATCATATTTGGCTGAAGATGAGCGATTTTATAGGGGAGGGTGGAAGCTTGGATAACCCTGAGGCCGTTTTCAAAAAGCTAAATGCACCATCTTATGAACTTGGAGATGTGGATGGTTTTGAAGCTATTGGTGCATTTCGCTTTTCTGATATTGAAATCAAACCCAATAAAAAAACTAGCTTTATCATCATCCAAGGAATCAGTGATGACGATAAAATATCACAGAAGTGGATATCCAAATATGGCGATGAGGAAAAGATAAATCAGGCCATAGAGGAGACTAAATCTTATTGGCTGAAATATACCAATAGAATTCGTTTCTCGACAGCCGATTCTAATTTCGACAATTGGGCCAAATGGGTCATCTATCAAGTAAAAGCAAATCAAGAATTAGGAAATTCATTTTTGCCAGACTTTAGCTATGGCAGAGGAGGTAGAGGCTGGCGAGACCTTTGGCAAGATTTACTTTCTGTTTTATTAGTAGATCCTATTAGTGCTAAAAATGAAATTATAAACAATTTCAAAGGTATTAGAATGGATGGCTCCAATGCCACTATTATAGGCTCTGAGCCTGGAGAGTTTATTGCAGATAGAAATGATGTTGCCCGCTCCTGGAGCGATCATGGAGCATGGCCTGTATTTGTAGTCAACTTTTATATGCACCAAACTGGTGACTTCGATTTATTATTGAGAGACCTCTGTTATTGGAAAGACCAATATATCTATCGAAGCAAAGGAATAGATGCACAATGGGATATTTCCCAAGGCAATCAGCAATTAAATGCAGAGCAGGAAGTATATAATGGAAGCGTTCTTGAGCATTTATTACTCCAGCAACTTTCTGGATTCTATTCTGTGGGAGAACATAATATATTGCAATTGGAAGGCGCCGATTGGAACGATACTTATGATATGGCTCGAGAGAGAGGCGAAACGGTTGGTTTTCATGCATTTTATGGAAACAATTTACGCTTAATGGCTCAATGGCTCACCCTCCTTGAAGAAAAAGGAATTTCAGAAGTAAAATTAGCCAAAGAAATACTCCCATTGCTTGATACTTTAGCAGATCAAGAAAGCCTCGATTATCGACAGATAAAAGATAAAGAACGTTGTGTTTATAAATATTTCTCCGCTGTAGAACATCAAATTAGTGGAAAAAAAGTAAGCATTAGTGTTATAAGTCTTAGAGAAGATTTGGAAGCCAAATCGGCTCATATATTTGCTCACATTCAAGATAAAGAATGGAAGCAATATGCTGATAATGCTGGTTTTTATAATGGACATTATGATAATATCGGTCAAGCTATTGATGGTGTGAAAAAGGACAAAACTCAAATTGACTTAACCACACAAGCCCTGGCTATCATGAATAATGCAGCTTCAGACGAGCGCGTCCCTTTAATACTAAATGCGGTTCAAGAATTACTGAAAGATAAAGGAAAAAAAGGACTCAGAATCTGTAGACCATTTAAAGAATTAGATTTAAATGTAGGCCGTATTTCAGGTTTTGCCTATGGGCATAAAGAGCATGGTAGCAAATGGATGCAGCAAAATATTATGCTAGCCTATGGTTTATATGAGCGTGGATTCTCCAAAAAAGCCAATCAAGTTTTAGATGATGTATTTCATTTATCCACCAATTCTCGACATTCAAAAATATTCCCTGGTATTCCATCTTGTTTCGAGCCAGAAGATAGAGGATCTTATGCCTGGCTAACTGGTTCTTCGGCATGGATGATGTTGAGTCTGACGAGCCAAATGTTTGGAGTAAGAGGTTTAAAAGGAGATTTACTTCTGGAACCCAAATTGGTGCCTTCGCAATTCGATGAAAAAGGGGAAGCTTCCATTGAACTCTATTTTCAGGATAAAAGGTTATTGGTAACTTACGTATTCAAGCCTCTTAATAAAATGTCGGAATATGTAATTGGAGTCATCAGTATCAACGATATTCCAATGGTATCTACCAGTCAGAAGTTGAGCAAATATTTAGTCTCTAGGAAAAATATGGACAAGTATTGCGATAGAGAAGTGAATCATATTAAAGTATTTTTACAAAGGAAATAAAATAAAGCCTTATGGGGAAAATTGTAGTTATAGGTAGTATAAATACAGATATGGTAGCATGTGCACCAAATCTTCCGGTACCAGGAGAGAGCAGATTAGCAACTAGTTTTAATATTCACTTTGGTGGAAAAGGGGCAAATCAAGCCGTTGCTGCAGCTAGAGCAGGAGGAAAGGTGAGTTTAATAGCTAAAGTTGGTCATGATGATTTTGGAAGAGAGGCCATTGAGAATTATAAAAAGGACCAAATTTCTACAGACTATATTTTTGTTGATGAAAAAGAACCTTCTGGAGTGGCTTTGATTATGGTGGGTGATGTAAGCGGACAGAACTCTATTATGGTAGCACCAGGTGCCAATCACAAACTCTCCATAGAAGATATTAAAAAGGCTGAAGATGTGATTGCCAAAGCCGATGTGGTTTTGGTTCAACTTGAAATCCCCATGGAAACAGTATTGTTTTCCTTACAAATGGCTAAAAAACATGGTGTAACTACCATTTTAAACCCAGGGCCTGCTAAGTATTTAAACGAAGAAATCTGGGCGAATGTAGATTATATTACTCCTAATGAATCTGAAACACATTTTTTGGTAGGTGTAAACCCAAAAACAGATGCTACTATAAAAAAAGCTTCCACCATGCTTCTCGAAAAAGTGAATAAAGGAGTCATCCTTACTTTGGGTCAAAGAGGAGCTTATTATAGTTCTAAGGAAGGTAAATCTATTTTGGTTCCAAGTATTCGCGTATCTGCAGTAGACTCCACCGCTGCAGGAGATGTTTTTAATGGCTATTTAGCCCAAGGAATATCAGAAGGTTTATGGGTAAGAAACTCCATTATTATAGCCAATAAAGCAGCTACGATTTCTGTAACCAGAAAAGGGGCACAATCCTCTATTCCTTATAAGGAAGAGCTTAAATAATTTTCCAATAAGAAGAAGTGTTTTTTAAACCTATCATATTCAATACTTAGGATTTGATTATTTTGTATCTTTTGGCTCATAAACCATAGCCCTTAATTTAAATATTAGATGAAAAAGAGAATCATCTATCCCATTATTCTTTTGGTGTATTTCGTACTATTAGTGATTTTAGTCATAGTAGAAAGCGATAAAGAAGCCTCTTCCATTAAAAATATTTGGAATGCTATCTGCTACCTTCTGGTTACTATTTCTACTATCGGTTATGGTGATGTTACCCCATTACACCTATTGGAAAAAATATAGGTGTCACCTTTGTTTTAAGTAGTTTGGCAATTATGGCTTTTTTTATTAGTAAATTAACTAATAACCTCAGTATGACATTGTATTAGGCTACATTTTCAGATAATTAGCTCATATATGACACGAATTTATGAAGAGTTATCGGGATAACTCAATGAAATTTGGGGAAATAGAGGGGCTAATTATCGAAATCCACTAGTAGAAAAGGCAATAATACAACATCTTTTACTTAATATTACTTTGATATAAACCGCTATAACTGCATGATTATTAATATAAACCTAATGCATAATTGGCTTTCTGTGGCAATTATTTAATAATCGAACTCAGAATGAAATTGCAGCCAAATTAGTGGCGAGTTATATTTTCGAACCAGAAGTAACCATACTTACTGAGGATATTATGTCCTCCGATACAGGAAAATATGATTTTGATATTATGGAGTTTAAAATTATAGAAGGAAACGACTATATAGGCAAAGACTATAATTGGATTTTCTATGATTTACAACAAAAATACCATTGTGTTTTACTTGGAGTATTTCACAGAGGAGTATTGTTTAAAAACCCTGCTCATGAATTAATAATAGAGAACGGAGATTATCTGCTTTTAATCGCTAATGTTGATTCTAAAGAAAAACTCAAGTCTATTTTCCAAATAGAACAAGGTAGCTTTTAGCTGTCATGAATCAATCAGTTCTAGAGTTTTTCTAGAAATTTAATATAGCTTTTGCTTTCTTTTATTTCTTCCAATTGTAGTTGAATAAGAGATTGATATACTTCCTCAGTTTGTAGTAATTCCTCTTTAGTGAATCGAGTGTTTTTAGACCTTAAACTAGGAAAGCCTTTCTTTTTCAAATATTTAGTCTTGGCTTTTATATGTATCACTTTATCTGGAGTAAAGACTTGTACATCCATTTGTAGATAAACTCTGATAAAGGCTTGATTATTTCCCTGAATAAAACCAATTCTTCCCATTTCCACAGTAATATTTTCTTGCTGATAAGGATCCAAAAGCGCAGATTGAAGCAAAATAAAACCATCTAAACCCCATTCTTGTTTCAGCTCGTCCAACCATTTTTTTCTAAAAACCTTTTTCTCTTTTCTGGATAATTTCGACTCCTCCAATAAATAGTTTTGATAGATAGTCTCCTCTAATCTAACAAGAACAAAGTCAGAATTCCCTAAAACACGATGGGTAATATCATCTGCAAAGTTTTGCAATTCAAAAGGCATAGAATAGATATTCGAGAAATTCTGAAAAGAAGATAATCCCAAATATTGATGCTTCATCACTGAATCCATTTCCAAAATATAGCCTATTTTTTTTTGTGCTTGAATGGCAGTAATAGAAACCAGAATCCCGATGATTATGAAGAAAGTCTTGAAGTTCATTTTTGGTGTTTTATAGAGCAAAGATAAGAATATCCTTCTGAGGTGTTTCTTTGGTTCTTCCATACAAGTTGTTTATGCAAACAAGAATAGCTTAAAACTACAAACTATTTAGGTATCAGGTTTAAAAAGGGTGCATTCTTTATGGAATTAAGCACTGAGGTTGAAACTCAGATTGTAAAAATTGTAATTGACAAATCATTATTAATCACCAGTTTAAACATTATTCTAGGCCTAGAATATAATCAATATAAAAAATGGTGAAATGTAATATTCTTCTTTTTTATGGCCTGTGTTATAGATCTTCTTTCTGAATTGTTTAAAAACTAATATCAGGTATTATTAGTTTTTAAATGAGATACCATTATTTCTGATTAAGACCATTATATAATCGAGAAGTATGCGGATGCATTCAATCGCTTATCAAAACCTATTTTTTTAATTAGTATACTTTAATTGCTATTTAAAAATGATATATAGGATTCTTAAACCCAAGCCAATCGCTATTCATATCATCATATATAGAGACAATAATTTTGATTTGGATTGATGCTGGGCGATAAAACCATCCATCACTTCTATGTTTTTATTAAACTGAAGGGCAGATTCAAAATCTCGGATTTTTGCAAAAATAACATTCTGGCTCTCGTTCAACTGATTCAAATTTTTGGCCAGCTCTCCATCCAAATTGGCACAATCGCTCATAAGCAGAACCTTTAGAGAATCCATATAAGTCAATTGATGTTGTAAGTGGATGATTTCCTCAGAGCAAACTCACACTTTTATATCAAGCACCTTTAGTAAGTAGTCTTCATTCCATCCG
>NZ_JABKCA010000023.1 GCF_013166655.1 Lentimicrobium sp. L6 | reverse complement strand
GTGTAGGGGAACGCTAATTTCCGCTAATTTGAATTGAATTTTGATTGTTGTGTAGGGGAACGCTAATTTCCGCTAATTTGAATTGAATTTTGATTGTTGTGTAGAGGAACGCTAATTTCTGCTAATTTGAATTGGATTTTGATTGTTATGTAGTGGAACGCTAATTTCCGCTAATTTAAATTGGATTTTGATTGATATGTAGTGGAACGCTAATTTCCGCTAATTTGAATTGAATTTTGATTGTTATGTAGTGGAGCGCTAATTTCCGCTAATTTGTATTGATTGTTGAGAAGGCGAATGCTGATTTTCGCGAATAGAGCTTGCTGGTTCGCATTAATAAATTGGTAGATGCTTTATTTGTTACATTCTCAATGTGTTCGCAAATCTTTTGATGGATATTTTTGGACTTCCAAAATTCACAAGTAAACCAAGCGGTTTGTTAGTAGCTTTTAGATAGTTTAGAATTTGAGATTCATGTTCTTTGCTTGTTTTTTCTACTGCCTTAATTTCGATAATGATATCTTCAAAGCATAAGAAGTCAGCGTAGAACTTTTTATTCAATATTTTGTTTTTATAAATGATATTCATCCCCAATTGTTCCTTAAATGGGATATTAAGTTCAGTAAACTCAAGTGCAAGTGCTTCTTGATAAACGGATTCTAGAAACCCTGGGCCAAGTTCATTATATACTGCAAAGAATGCTCCACTTATCAGGTAGCTTTCTTCTGGAAGGATGAGTTGATGCATGAGACTATTTTCAGGTAAAATTACGGATATTTATTTAAATGAGGATTATAGGCAAAGTATTAATCAAGTCATGATATGGGTTAATAAATATCTAATGATATTCCATATTTCACATCATTTTAAAATACAAGCAGCGATAATTAGCGTGCGATTAGCAGAAATTAGCGTTCCTTTTATTTTTTTAAAGACCAAGTTTATCAAGCAATCGCCGATTATATTCTTGGCAATCATCATCCCCTTCAGCAGGAGCCCATGTGGCGAAGTTTTTATCTACGCTAGGATCGTAGGGACCATCTTTTATCTCGTAGGCTACCGAACCTTCTTCCAAACAGATGAGTGTATGCCAGGAACCAATTGGGATTTCTCCTCCATAATTTCCTTTTTTGGGATCTAGTACGATATGATCTATGATGTTTCCCCTCTCATCGAACTCAATTAAAACAATTCTTCCTCGTAAAACAAAAAATGCCTCCACCTTATCCGGATCTTCATGTTTATGGGCTTGGATATAGGTGTCTGGTTCCATGGCATTGAGCATCCTCTGCAAAGTAGCAGCATCTTCTTTATGGAAATTATAATTCATTCTTCGTCTTTGAGAAGTTTTGGCCTTGGTCGAGTATTGAGAAATAAGGGCATCGTCTATCTTTATCATGTGTTTTTATTTTAAAGATAATGATATTTTTGAAATCTAACAGGAGGTTCAAGTAGATTGTTTTCTTGCTGTTTCATACCTTCTACTCCAAACTCTTTTGCGTTCTTTGCGATTTATCTTTGCGATTTCTTTGCGTGAAATAAATTGCACATCAGGAATAGATTCCTAGAAATTGGTTTTAACTTTAAGTACTTTAATACACTTTAAGTACTCTAAGTACTTCTCTTTTTGCATGAATTTAACCTCTTTGGAATTCATCTTCTAACCTTAACTAGTTTTCTTAAGTACTTCTAATATTATCTCCGAAGGCCTTTGATCTTTTATCCCGCAACTTTTAACTTTAAGTACTTTAATATACTTTAAGACCTTCTTTCTAATGCACCTCTCCAAAATGAAGAAATGGATTATTAGCTTGTTCATGAGCAATACTCGACTGTGGGCCATGACCAGGATAAACTACAAAATCGCCAGGTAATTGGAATAGCTTATTATTTATGCTCGCCAAAAGCACATCTAAATCACCGGTGGGCAAATCGGTGCGACCAATGCTTTCTCTAAAAAGAACATCTCCAGTGATGACGAATTTATCGCTATGACTCACAAAGCAAAGACTACCATCGGCATGGCCTGGTGTATTGAGGATTTCTAATTCACTATTCCCGAATTTAATGCTTTCTCCTTCATCAATAAAAATTTGAGGAGGGAGTATTTCTGCAATTTGCATTCCATAAACAGCAGCTTGTTTGGCCGCGTTTTCAGTAAATTGGATGCCGTCTTTATGCGCTGCATAATCCATCTGATGATGTTCCTTCAAAAATGGAGCTCCAAAACAATGGTCAAAATGACAATGGGTATTATAAACACCTTTAAGCGTTAATCCTTCACTTTGTAGAAGTCTAGCTATCACTTGGTATTCTTGTTCTGAACTAAAAGAAGGATCTACGATGATGGCCTCTTTGGTCTCGTCCCAAAGCACATAACAATTACACTGAAAAGGATTGAAAGGAAGTATTTTGATTTGAATCATTGTTTTAAATTTTTGACAAAAATAATAGTTTTTGCTTAGTGATGAACACTAATTATAAGGTCCTAAGATTATTCTTTCTCCAAAAGTTCAATTTGTTTTTCTAGCTCTGCTTTTCTATTAAAATCTAATTGATGAAAAGCTTCTTTACTCTTTTGGAAATCCATTAGCTTGTAGATGAAAAAAGCTATGAACAGAGCTGAAATTGTGATGTATAGAAAAAGAGGAGGTTGTTTTTTAAGGATTAATCCATTTTGATTTTGAATATAAATCATGGATGAGATGACCATAATCCCAATGGCATAGATAAAACTTGATTTTGTATCCTTTTTCTTTTTAATATATTCTTTTTCTAGGCTTGTAAACTCCAATACTTTTTCATCTAATTGATCGAGGATTTTATTTTTAGCCTTCTCCAGTTTTTCTTTATTGTATTTTTTTTGCTTGAGGATGGTAATAGTAAAAAGAATAGATTCGAATTCCTTTAAATTTCCTTGCTTAAGTAAGGAAATGAGCTCTTGATCTGTTTTTTCCTCTAGCTCTTTGAAAATACTATCATTCATACTTTGAGATTTTGGGTTTTATTATGAAGAACCAAAATTAGAGTAAAATGAGATAGGTCTGTATTTTTTTGTCAGATTCTCAAAAATTATGATTTAGGTAGCTCGTGACCAGAAAGATTTTAGAAGGGCCGTAAACGGTAATTTATTATTACCTTTATCTCGAGCATTAATATTAAATTATGTAAACTAAATCCCAAATAGCTACTACGTTTTATTGGTTAGGACATCTATTGGCCTTGGCATTTTATGTATTCTTGATTTTGCTTGATTTTAATATTAATTATTTTCAGATGTATGAGACGGAAGTAATTTCTTCAAAATCTTCTAATTGCACATATGAATACTGTGAAAATTTGAATAATGGTGGTTCTGTTGAACAATTAATAACAGGTTATCATGAAGGTGATGTTGCTCAATATTTACTAAAAACACACGCTAGAAGAACAGAGAATCAATAGATTTTTGCGGTAAAGTGGTTGGGTAATCACACTGAAATTATAGGTAATTTTAATAATAATTAGTTTAATAAAATTTATTTTGTAACTACTGATCGTGATTCGCTTTTTCATCATATAATTGAACCATTTGTTCATCAAGAATATATGATAGTTTTTTATTTACCCTTCTGGTTACGGCGAAAAAAGCTTTCCTTCTTTAAAGAATATCCTTGTTTTACCATCTTCACATCTTCTATGGTATAAAAAGCATTAGGATTGTTCTGGTTTAAGATTTTTAGAAAAACTTTCAAGCGGTTTCGCATGATTGTACTGAATACTACTTTAACTGGCTGATCCATACCTTCTGCATCGCTTATGGTCAGTCGATAGTCTGCTTCCCGTAATAAGGAGATAGTGGTTTCTGAGTCTTTCTGAAAGATGACTCTTACCATAACGTATCCTATAGATAGCTTTTGCTCTAAGTAAATTCCAACTACATTTCCTGTTGCAAATCCGCCAGCATAGGCTAAATAGCATAGGGCATTATCTAAGTGATTCATGATTTGACCAATAGCAATCAGCCAGATTAATGACTCCATAAACCCTGCAAAAAAAGCTGGGTATTTTAATCCTTTGGTGGCGAAGATAATTCTAAGTATACCAACAGATTGATCAAAAATTCGTGATAAAAATATCAATATGGGTAAGATGACATAAATAAAAATGTCCGAATTAAATAGGTCTGCAAAGTCCATGATAGTATGCTGCTAGTTTGAGTTATTAATTATAATTCTACTTGTGAAATATTTTTGCAAGAGTACAGTTTTCTTTAACATGATATCTAATTCATATGAAATTATTTCCATTCTATTTAATCTTCGTAAGCATCAGTATATCAGTAGTGTGTGATGATTGTTATTTACTCAGGCATCTTGTCAATAAAAAAAGGGCTCCACTAAAAAGTGAAACCCTAAAACTCAAATGTAGAAATCAAATACTATTTAATTCCCATTTTATCTTTTAATTCCTGTGGAATAGCATCTTTATGTACCAATACATCGATAGTCTTTAAAGCAACAAATGGCTTAGAAGCATAGAAGTATCCTACATAAGGACTTCCTTTTTCGCTCCAGCTATTCTTGACTTTGAAGAATAATTGTCCGTTTTGGTCTTTAGAAATCCCCGTTAATAACATACCATGATCGTCAGTAGTTTTATAGTTATCATACTGCTCTTGACGCATTTCTTGAGTGATAGTTTTTTCAGAAACTGGTTCATCAAAGCTATAAAGCATTTTGTTTTTTTCCTTAGCGTCCATCTTTTCCCATTTTTCGCTTTCCATACCTGCGATTTCTGGCTTGTCGGCATCAGGAACAATAGCTACACCATTTTTCCAGCTAAATCCTTTTTCACTTACATCGGCTCCCCAAGCTACTGAATATCCATTCATAATGGCATTTTCAATGATAGTCATCATATCTTCCATAGGTACATTATGAATTTCGTCTAACATCCAATTGTCTGGAACCTCTAGGATAAAGCTGCTATAAAATGGATGATGAGTATAAGAACCGATTTCAACATAATCACTCATGTCTAAATCTAAATATTCGGCATAAGATTTAGGAGTATATTCCACACCTTCTACTTCGAAAGTTTCAGGAACTTCACCTAAATAAGCATCTAAGATTCCATCAAAACCAGCATGCCAAGCTGTGCTTACTTTTTTGTTCTTGTTTTCAATTACTGTTTTTACGTAACCGTCTAAAAGAGCATCCATTTCACCATGAACGTGTTTTTCTTCACCATATTCTAATCCAGCATAGGCTATTTCAGGAACAGCACCATAGTTTTCGAAAACCCAAGTCACATCGTGAAAAGCTCCACCGCCACCAAAGTTTAAGTTCCCATGCCAACGTACCGTGTTAATTGCTTTTTGGCTATAAGCATTGCGTACTACGAACATTTCGGAAAGGTCAACCTTACCTTTGCCTGTTCTGATTAATTCAGTTTCTAAAAAGCTTAAACCGCTGAAGCTCCAGCAAGTACCAGAACGGTATTGGTTTTTAATAGAGGTAGTAGGAATGTCTTTTACCGCCGTAAAAACATAAGCGTCTTTTTTATCCTCTTCTTTGTCTTTTTTCTTGGCTATGGCAGGAAAAGCCAGCACTAAAGCCAAAATAATGATTGTAAAATGTTTTATATTTCTCATGATATTTAATTATAGTTTTATTCTATTTTTTCTTCATTATGTACCCTGAGCGGAGCCGAAGGTATATGGGCCTTATTTTTTGGTCACTTCGACAAACCTGCCTAGCTTCGTTGCCAGATAGACTCAGTGACCCAGTATTTTCTATATTTAACTTTAAATACTTTTATCTCTAAGTACTCCAAGTACTAGCCCTTTTAATACTGCTCTCTCTCGTTTGGAAATTCACCAGTCTTCACATCATTAATATAAGCTTTTACAGAGCCTTGAATTTCCTCACTTAAATTATGGTAACGACGTAAGAAACGAGGAGAGAACTTTTGAGTAATACCCAACATGTCGTGTAATACAAGTACTTGTCCATCGACTTCATGTCCGGCGCCAATACCTATAACAGGAATTTTTACCATTTTCTGAACTTTGGCTGCCAACGAGGCTGGAATTTTCTCCAGTACCAAAGCAAAACATCCTGCTTCTTCTAGTTTCTTAGCATCATCGAGAAGTTGCTGTGCTTCCTCCTCTTCTTTGGCTCTTACTACATAAGTTCCAAATTTATGTATGGACTGTGGAGTTAAACCCAAATGCCCCATTACTGGAATTCCAGCAGATAGAATACGGTTGACAGATTCTAAAATCTCTTGACCACCTTCCATTTTAATAGCATTTCCACCACTTTCTTTCATGATTTTAATAGCAGAGAGCAGCGCTTCTTTACTATTTCCTTGGTAGGTACCAAATGGCATATCCACCACCACCAAGGCTCTTTGTACGCCGCGCATTACACTCGATGCATGATAAATCATCTGGTCTAATGTGATTGGCAGTGTAGTTTTGTGACCAGCCATTACATTGGAGGCCGAATCGCCTACCAAAATAACGTCTATTCCAGCAGAGTCTAAAAGTGTAGCCATGGAATAATCGTAGGCAGTAAGCATTGAAATTTTCTCTCCTCTATGTTTCATTTCATTTAAAACGTGAGTAGTGATTTTTCTATAATTTGATTCTAAATATGCAGACATATTGTTTGTATTAGGGGGACAAATCTACGATTTATTCTTTTTGTTTCTAATCTCTTGAGATTTTTGCATGATATACGGGGACTTAATTCTTATGGGCTCCTTTGAGTTTATATATTCTATTTGTATTCCGTAATAATTTGATAGTTGAATTTAATGTGGTTATTTTTCTAAGCATATCATTAATCTAGGAGAAAAAAGAGAGATTTAATTCTGATTTATCAAATTTGAAATATGCTTTTAATCAATAGTAGCGCACGTTTAATAAATACAGTCAAACGCTTATTCATTTAATTAACCTTTTTAAGCCATAGGCAAATAAAATTGTAATTTCGCCATTATTATTCAATATCAATCTAAAAGATTTATCAAATGAAAAGAAAATTACATTTTTTGATTATTGTTGCCTTCTTGGGTGTATTTATAAGCTCATGTAAAAAGGATGAGGAAGTTACTCCAGTTGACCAACGTGACCAATGGATAGGTACTTATGTAGGAGAGACTAATGGTTCAATTACATTGACCATGGCGGGGCAAACTTCTACACAGCCTCTAAATGGTGATATAAGTTTTCAGATAAAGAAAGGAAACAATACTAATGAAATTTTAATGGTTGATGAAACAGAGGCCGTTAGAGGTGTTATAAGTGGTACTAGCGTTACCTTTGATCCGATGACCACAGAGCAGGTGCAAGATGGAGTGACCATTCAGCTTACTGCAAATACAGCAGGGACCTTATCGGGGAGTGTATTTAATTATAAAATGATTATTACTGGTCAAGGAGAATATTTAGGTGTTAATTTCCCCATTGAAGGAATAGCAACTACCGTTGCAACTAAGCAATAGAATATCATTTTGAGATAAAATAAAAGGGTGGTTTCTAGTTGGAATCATCCTTTTTAGAAATAGCCAATGGGTGATTATTTCATGTTATTAGTACTGAAGTATTGACCCCTGATAGTGACAGGAGAGTTTGAAGCTCACCTATATCTACCGATCTGTGCATATAAAAGATTCTTAATGAGCCATTAACTTTGAAACCTTTATTCTATTTGAATTCTTTTCCAGAGCTTTCAAAAAATATAAACCTGAATTTAGTTTAATGATGGGTAGCGAAATTTGGTGTTTACCTTGGCTGTAATCTTGCATTGGGATTCGAACTATTTCTTTACCTTGACTATCTGTTATGGTAAATTCTAACTCAGTTTGTTCCAGAATATTCAAATTGATTATTGAATGATCAGTAATGGGATTCGGAGAAACTGATAGTTCCAATTTATTAATGGTTCCACTTTGGATTCCCGAATTCCCTTGGTTTTCATAGCAGCCCATGTCAATCTGGTCTTCCTGAATCCTTAATTGGCCTGCTAAATCCGTATGTGGAAGCAAAAGTCCAGTGGTGTCTGGAGTTCCTGTATTCACAGAGGGGGAATCTCCATGGGGGCTGAAAGGAAAATCACCTGTTCCCACAAACTGAGGGTCAAGGTCAATATTATTATCGTATATGATCAGGCCATTTCCAACACCAGAACCCGTAAAATCTTCAAAACCACCTTCTATATTATTATAATAAAATTCGGGAGCTGAATATACATCATACACACAGACTTGTGGACCTTCTTCGCTGCTGATGGTATTATTCCATATAATGCAGTTCTTGATAATGGGATTGGCTCCCGCATTAATATGAAAACCTCCACCATAAATGGAACTATTATTTACTACAGTATTATTTGTGAAAAGCGTATGGGCTTCTAAAAATGCAAGGGCACCCCCAAAAAAGGTGGAGCCATTATGATCAAAAAGGTTGTTTACAACAGCTTTGCCTGCTTTTGATCGAATACAACATAAGCCTCCACCAATGGCACTGAAATTATTATAAAAAATATTGGCCTCAATATCTGGGTCTGAATATTCAAATGATAAACCACCTCCGGTGCCTGTGGATGAATTTTTTGCAAAATAGTTTCGGCAAACTATTGCATTAGAATATTCGAGGCAAACGGCACCACCGTAACCCCATTCAATAGATGTGCCACCTGCATTATCGAGAAACATACAATGTTCTATTTTGATATCGGAATCTCTGCAATAGATGGCACCTCCGTTTTTATAGGCGATATTGTTTGAGAATGAGCAGTTTGAAAACCGGATTCGGTCAGATTTATTAATGCGGACCGCACCTCCATACCAATAAACAGAATCTGTTGATACTGCTTTCCCATAATTAAATTTGCAGAATTCAAAAGTAGATGAATCGTTGTTTGGGCTAATTTGCTCAAACCAAAAGCCAGCCCATGAGCCCTCATTAGTTTCAAGATTATATAGGCCTGTAGTATCCGAAACAAAAAAGGAGATGGAATCATTTGCTAATCCATTGGCCTGTATCTGTCCTGAAATATTAAAAAAATAATAGCCATCAAAAATGACCTTTACACCAGGGTTGATGGTAAGGATTTGATTGTTAGGTATTAGTATATCATCAATGACTTGAACGGTGTCCGCATTCCATGTTCCGGAAACATTTCCAGAAACTTGAATAATGCTTGCTCTTATTGATACTGTAAGGATAAGGAAAAAAGAAAATAGAAATATTGTCCTCATTTTTTTGTGTTTTGAGCAAATTTAGAATTTAATCACAAACTAGCGTTTGATTCATAAGTTTTTTTAAAAAAATCCATTACCAGCTTCTTGATTTCACTAGGTTTTTGAAAATGAGGGATATGGCCACAGCTGGGAATAAGATGGGTCTCGGCAGAAGATAAATCCCTAATAATCTTCAATTGTTCAGGACTTCCATATTCATCATCTTCTCCTTGAATGGCTAAAACAGGACATTTTATTTGCTTCAGCTCAATATTCATGTTCCAAGATTTGAATGCTGGATCTATCCAAGTATCAGACCAATGATAGAAAACCCAATCGGTTTTATCTCCATGATGTTTTTGTAGGGGTTTTCGGATTTTATCTTGATAAATAGCTCTGATTTTCCGAATTCCTTCTACGCTCATGTTTTCAATAATCACATGAGCGGCTTCAGATATCACACTTAAGCATTTTTGAGGATGGTAGGCAGCAAATAATAGGGCGATGGTAGCACCATCCGAGTGACCGAAAAGGTGACAAGTCTCAATCTTTAGTTGTTCGAGCAGTTTAGGTAAAATAGTTTGGGCCTCATAGCGAACATAATCATAGGGATAATTCTGAGGAACTGGTGATGATTTTCCATACCCACTGCGATCGTATACCAACACGTTCATGCTTGTTAATTCAGAAAACTCTTCTGGCAAATTCTTCCATTGTGCCACCGAACCTAATCCTTCATGCAGAAAAACTAGATATTCTGCCTCCTCTGATTTTTGAAAAAGCTCATAATAGATTTTTTGCCCATTTATATTTCCGAAGCCTGCTTTTTTCATTTCGAATTCATTAAATCTCGAATGACTATGCTCGACAAGAAATTACCAAAGATGGCAGGCATATAACTAATGGTTCCTACTGTAGTCTTCTTGTTTTGTTCGCCTTCGGTGAGAATGACTGCCGATTCGTCTACTACTTCAGGAGAAAAAACCACTTTTATTCCTTCATAAACGCCCAATCTATGGAGCCTTTTTCTAAGGATTCTAGCCAATTTATCATTATATGATTTGGAGATATCAGCTATCTGAACTTGGCTGGGGTCTACCTTTCCACCAGCACCCATTGAACTAGCGACTTTCAACTCTTTTTGTAGACAGTGGTAAAGTAGAAATATCTTAGGAGATAAGGTATCTATGGCATCTACCACATAATCATAGGGATGGTCGAGGAGTTCTTCCATCCGCTCATCTTTAATGTATTCGTTTATGGTGGTGATTTTTAAATCCGGATTGATATCCAGTAGCCTTTGTTCCATGATTTTAGCTTTAGATTGATCTAAAGTACTTACTAAAGCGGCCATCTGTCGGTTTCTATTGCTTTCAGAAACAGCGTCGCCATCTACTATGGTCACTTGTCCAACCCCTGCACGCACTATTTGCTCAGCAGCATAGGCTCCAACTCCTCCGAGTCCAACAATCAATACATGACTATCATGTAATTTCTTTATTTTTTCTGCTCCTAAAAGCAGAGCAGTTCTTTCTTGCCAGTCCGACATTATTCTCCAATAAATTTATAATATTAGGGCAAAAATACATTTTTTGTTTTGAAATTTATTATTCCACAATGTTTCTCGAAGGAGTCATGAAAATGACAAATAAAAAGTTAGCCAATTTTTCGTCTACGATAAGACCATATCATCAATAGAACCGCAATTAAAAGGCAAAGAATAGCAATGCCAAAAGTAATAGTATATCCAAATAATTGATAAAAGATAATACCCACAAGAGGGGCAAAGGCCGCTCTAATCCCAGTAAGTGATAGGTGGACAGCTTGTAAATCACCAGCATCTTTGTCTTTTCCGAAATAGGCTGAACCTATAAACCAAAGCAAAGACATGGTAGCTGCAAAAATGCTGTGAAACAGAATGTAAGCCAGCATCATATAATAGATTTTGATATTCCAAAGGTTTATATTTGCTGGAAAGTATTGGGTTAATGCTAAAGCTAGAATATACAATAACATACTACTAAAAGTGATGACAGCAAATTTTCTGGGATCTATCTTGCCTAAGAGTTTTCCAAAAAATGGCAATATCATAATAGCCAATATGTTGTATGAGTTTTTATAGAAGGCCACTGAAGAATAATTCAAATGTAAAACCTCATCGTAGTAGATGGTAACTACAGCAACGGTGGACATAAAAGCAAAGCCATAAAGCATAAATCCTAATTCGAAATGCAGATAGGGTTTGTTGGTAACTACTAAATTTGTCATTCTTTTAATACTATCCTTTACGGCTACATTAAAGGGCTTTTTAATGATGACATCCTTGTCGGTGTATGGAATTTTCGATAGTAGATGTACCGAAGCAATTCCTATAATGGCAATAATTGGATAAATCCAAGTGAAAGCATAAGGATCAATATCGAGCCATAAACCATAGGCAAAAGTGACCACTAGCATCACAATTTTATTTATAGAGGTGGCATTGGAAAAAAGCCGCCCAAAGTTTTTGTGGCTATAAGTGTTTTTAAGAAATTGATTGATAGTGGGATAGATTATAGGAGCCGCCAGGTAATAGGCTAAGAATATGGCCAAGAAAATCAGGTGATAAATAGAATCCCCATCTAGTGCCGCTTCGCTGCGAGGAAAGAAAAAGAGAAGGACGAGGGGTAGTCGAGTGAGAATGGCTGTTATTCTCAACATCTTGGCTTTGTTTTTGGTTCTCCTGATGAGTTCATTAATAAAAATCAATCCAATAAATACCACCATGCTAAATTGGAAAAGAATTCCCAATTGCATATTGCTACCTTTTAAACTCTTCAGGAAAACGAATTCGTTGAGGGCCAATACACCCAAGACTATGCCTTCTAAAATAGAATAGATAAGGTGAAGCCTGAAAGTATATCTTTCGGCGGGGCTAAGGCCACTCAGTTTTAAGCTGATTTTCATGGCGCCAAAGATAGTTCTCTAATTCATCATTTTATATAAATCTATCAATTAAATTTTCATCGGGAATCATACAAGTATTATACTTTCCAAACCAAGAATATCGGTATTTGGCAATGAGATCATAAATATAGTCTCTGATGGGTTTTGGTAGCATAATAAACACATAGAAAACAGGCCATAAACCATCCAGATTTTTACATATTTTTAAAGCTGCTGTTGATTTGGTGAAAATTTTCCCTTCCTGAATATATAGGATAGAATCGGGGATGGGCTTTTGAATCTGACTTTCTAATAATTCAAAGTTTTTAAAATCTTGCAAAGCTTGGAATCTGAAAATCGCTTTAGAATCTCTGTGGATAATAAAGTTGACCGATGCATGACATAATTTGCATACTCCATCATATAGAATGATATGGGAGTGTTTAGTATTCATTGAATTATTGTTCTTTTTCTTGTTCCGATTTGTTTTTCAAATTCATGCCAGAGATAAACAATAATCCACCAATGGCTATAAATACAGTACCTATTGATTGAGGTGCATCAGTCATGATAGTTGAAAATGCTATTCCTAGAATAGTGACAATCATAGCTCCGTAAAATCTTTTCTGCCAATTGTTTAGGCTTTTTATCATTGTATTATTTTTTATATATTTTCACACCCATCTTTTTATACTTCCTGAAATACTTTTCTTTACTTATTTCGGATCTGGCGAGTATGGCTTCTGGTATCATATACATATCATAATCGTGTTTAACTCCAGATTTTAAAGTGATAAATATACAGCCA
Organism: Lentimicrobium sp. L6; assembly: GCF_013166655.1. NCBI lineage: Bacteria > Pseudomonadati > Bacteroidota > Bacteroidia > Bacteroidales > Lentimicrobiaceae > Lentimicrobium > Lentimicrobium sp. L6. The sequence goes on along the minus strand of NZ_JABKCA010000023.1, from coordinate 46,236 downwards.
TCTGCAATAAGTCCAATGACTACAATTTTATGATCGGGGAATTTTAATAGATATTCCTCTAATCCATCCGCTGTGAAAGAGTCACCTTCTGTTTTTATAAAAACATGCTCATTTACTATTTTTAAGTCAGGTTCGAAATTTGGGAAGCTCACGGTGTCAATGGATTTTCCTTTAAAAGATAGAGAAAGTACCAAAGACAAATCTCTAATATAGATTACTTTTTCTTTCTCGAATGACTCAATCACTCCATTAACCTCTTTTAAAAAGTCTTGATAAACTTCTGTTGGAATTTCCTCCTTCACATTCTCAAATTCTTGCACGTCTATAACCATCAAAAGGTAATTGTCATCTTGGCCTTGAGCGGAAAAGCCACAGGAAAGGAGAAAAGCAATACTGATATTTAGAAGTATATTTTTCATAGCGAACTGTTTCGGTTCAAAGATAGTGTATATTTATCAAAATCAAGACCTTGGGATGTTGGTTTCTGAAATTTGGTTTTTAAGTCTAATGCTTCACTAAAATAAGCCACGAATTTTCGTAATTTTACCCATTCAATAAAAAAATAGAAATATGTCAGGACATAGTAAATGGTCAACCATTAAACGCAAAAAAGGAGCAGCAGATGCTAAGCGCTCTAAAATGTTTAGTAAAATTGTTAAAGATATCACTATCGCAGTAAAAGAGGGTGGTAATGATCCTGATTCTAATCCTAAGCTTCGTTTGGCCATTACCAATGCCAAAGGTGTGAGTATGCCCAAGGATAATATCCTAAGAGCGATTAAAAAAGGAGATGATAAAGATTCTAATAACTATGAAGAGCTCACTTATGAAGGATACGCTCCTCATGGAATTGCTGTTTTCCTAGAATGTACTACTGATAATACCCAAAGAACAGTTGCTAATGTTCGAGCGGTATTCAATAAGTACAGTGGAAGCTTAGGAAAAAACGGGTCTTTAAGCTTTATTTTCGATAGAAAAGGATTCTTTAGTCTGGAGCTTGGGGATTTAAATATGGATGATTTGGAATTGGAATTTATTGATGCTGGTGCCGAAGATATAGAAGTAGAAGAGCAACATATAACCATTACTACAGCCATGGAAGACTTTGGTTCTATGATGAAAAAACTAGAGGAGCTCAATATTGAACCAGAATCGGCAGAATTACAGAGAATCCCTGTCACCACAGAAAAATTAGATGTAGAATCAGCCAAAAAAGTATTGAAAATTATTGAGATTTTTGAGGAGGACGATGATGTGTCTAATGTTTATCATAACTTAGAAATGACAGACGAGTTGGAAGAAGCCCTTTCCCAAGAATAAGTCAAACTCATTTTTATGGCTCTTAATTATATTTGGGTATTCTTTTTTCTTTGCGCTTTTGTGATAGCTCTGGTGCGCCTGATATTCTTTGGCGATACAGAAATATTCCCAGCTTTGATGAATAGCACTTTCGTTAATGCCAAAACGGGTTTCGAAATCAGTTTAGGCTTAACAGGAGTCATGACGTTATGGTTAGGCCTAATGAAGGTAGGCGAAAAAGGAGGAATGGTGGCTATTTTAAGTAAGATAGTGGGGCCGTTTTTTAGAAAACTCTTTCCAGATATCCCTGCCGATCACCCTGTAAATGGAAGTATCATGATGAATCTGGCGGCTAATATGCTGGGTTTAGATAATGCGGCTACTCCCATGGGTTTAAAAGCCATGACACAGCTTCAAGAATTAAATCCCAAGAAAGATATAGCCTCCAATTCCATGATTATGTTTTTGGTATTGAATACCTCTGGATTAACCTTGATTCCAATTAGCGTGATGGTGTATCGAGCTCAATTAGGAGCTGCAGATCCATCTGATATTTTTCTACCCATATTGCTTTCTACCTTCTTCAGTACCATGGCTGGAATTATTGCTGTGAGTTTATATCAAAAAATCAACCTTTTCAATAAGGTCATCATAGCCTATATGGGTGGGCTTTCCTTATTTATTGCGGGTATTATCTATTTGTTCTCTGTCTTGCCCCAAGAAAAAGTTTCCGTGTATTCCTCTGTTGCAGCCAATGTAATATTGTTTTCCTTAATCATATCTTTTATTGTATTAGGGCTAAGAAAGAAGATTCATATCTACGATACCTTTATTGAAGGCGCTAAAGAAGGTTTTGGAATTGCTATAAAAATCATTCCATTTCTCGTAGCGATTTTAGTGGCTATTGGCGTTTTTAGAGTGAGTGGCGCCATGGATTATTTAATTGATGGAATAGCCTATTTAGTGCAGTTGGTAGGTTTAAACACCGATTTTGTACCCGCTTTACCCACAGCTTTTATGAAGCCATTATCTGGCAGTGGAGCTAGAGGGGTGATGTTAGAAACCATGAATACTTACGGGGTTGATTCCTTTGCGGGTCGATTGAGTTCTACCATGCAAGGAGCAACAGATACTACCTTTTATATTATTGCTGTTTATTTTGGTTCTGTGGCGGTGAAAAATACCAGATATGCCATTACTGCTGGATTAATTGCAGATTTAGCAGGAGTTATTGCGGCCATATTCATCGCCTATTTATTTTTTGGATAGATGAAGGATAGAGCCGAATATTGGAATCAACAATATATCAACCAAGCCACTGGCTGGGATATGGGATATGCTTCGCCACCAATAATGAAATATTTTGCTTCTGTTAAAGATAAATCACTTCGGATTTTGATACCTGGAGGAGGTTATGCATGGGAAGTAGAGCAATTATGGAAACTAGGTTTTCAAAATGTATTTCTTCTAGATTTTAGTCATAAAGCTTTGACCTTATTTCGGGAGCGTGTTCCCAATTTTCCAGAAGAGCAAATCATAGAAGGAGATTTCTTTAAACACGAATCCAAGTATGATATCATCGTAGAGCAAACTTTCTTTTCTAGTTTTGAGCCTAGTCAACGAGGAAAATACGTGGAACAAGTAGCTTGCTTATTAATGGATGGTGGCAAATTGGTGGGTTTGCTTTTTAATCATGAGTTTACCTTTTCTGGTCCTCCTTATGGTGGTAATCAAGAAGAGTATTTAAAGCTTTTTCAGCCTTCTTTTCATATTAAAACCATGGAGCTTTGTCACAATTCTATTAAGCCTCGTTTGGGTAGGGAGCTGTTTATTCTGCTTTACAAAGAAACGTAATTTCGATGAAAAGCCCTAAACGCTAATTAGGTGCTTACTAATATTCATATCCTCCATATGGTCTCTTTTGCTTTCATACTTTTGCCTCATGATATTTGGAGTCATTATATATTTTGTGTTGTCAATAGCAATAGCTTTTTGGGGAAAACATAGGACCATCGGGTTTCTAAGTAGTCTCATCATAAGTTTATTGTTGACTCCAATTGCTGGATTGTTAGTTGTTGTGAATTCCCAAAAATTAATTCTGTATCACATTGTGCAGCATGAATGTCCGGAGTGTGGTTTTAGTTTCGACGAAAACCATGATTCTTGTCCTTTATGTTTAAAGCAAGGTAAATATGTGGTCTTGAAATCAACAATTGTCCCAACAACTTAAAAATAGATATCATGATAATATTAATTAGCATCGTATTAGTAGTGGTTATTGGAGGCTTAGTGGCCTTCAGAACTCTTAAAAAAGACAATCCCGAATTACGCATCTATCGGAAGCACTACTCTTGTTCCATTTGTGGAGCTGAATTCAACCAAACCCTGGATTATTGCCCAGAGTGTGCCAATGAGAGACAAACAACCGTTTTACTTCACGAGTTCTTTGTTGAAGTAAATGAGGGCAAACAAAAAGTTAGATTAACTTAACCTAAAAAACCTTAGCAAATCGCTAAGGTTTTTTTATTTGTTTTAAATTTAAAGTATTTATACTAATACTTCTCCTGTCATTTCTTCAGGAATATCTAAACCCATTAATGTTAATAGGGTAGGAGCTAAATCAGCCAGCTTTCCATCTTTTAATTCTTTATGTGTTCCATCCATAAGGAAAACAGGAACAGGATTCATGGAATGTGCTGTATTAGGACTTCCATCAGCATTAATAGCATGATCAGAATTTCCATGATCTGCAGTAATCATAACAGAATAATCTAGTTCTCGCGCAGTTTCTGTTACTTTTTGAACGCATTTGTCTACTGTTTCTACAGCTTCTTTAATGGCTTCATAGATACCGGTGTGACCTACCATATCAGAATTTGCAAAATTTAAAATAACCAAATCTGGTTGGTTTTGATTCAATTCTTTAACAATTGCATCGGTCACTTCATAAGCACTCATGCTGGGTTTTAAATCGTAGGTAGCTACTTTAGGTGATGGAATTAAAATCCTCTTTTCGCCTTCAAACTCTGCTTCTCTACCACCAGACATGAAAAAAGTAACATGGGCATATTTTTCTGTTTCTGCAATTCGGATTTGACTTTTTCCAGCTTTACTGATTACTTCACCTAAAGTCATTTTTAAGTCGTCTTTATCAAAGGCAATGTGAACATTTTTGAATTTCTCATCATAACGAGTCATGGTCACATAATAAAGTGGAAGCTTGGTCATGCCTTCTTCTGGCATGTCTTCTTGACTTAAAACAGTAGTGATTTCTCTTAATCTATCCGTTCTGAAATTGAAACAGAAAACCACATCATCAGCTTCTATCTTTGTCAAAGGCTCCTTGTTCTCGTCAACTATCACCGCTGGATTTACAAACTCATCTGTTTTATCTTCGGCATAAGCAGCTTTCATAACCTCCTCAGCAGATTGGAAAGCTTGGCCTTTTCCATGAACCAAAAGATCGTATCCTAGCTTAACTCTATCCCACCTTTTATCACGGTCCATAGTATAATATCTACCACAAACGCTAGCGATTTGAGCTGATGTATCTTTAATATTGGCATCAAGTTCTTTAATAAAGCCTAAACCACTTCTTGGATCGGTATCTCTTCCATCTGTTAAGGCATGAACAAAAACATCTTTCAAACCAGCATCATCAGCCATTTGGCATAATTTTACTAAATGAGCACTCGCAGCATGAACACCACCATCAGAAACCAATCCAATAAAATGCATCTTCTTTCCATTTTCTTTGGCATAAGCTATGGCTTTGGTGATTTCTTCATTCTGCTCGATGCTTTTGTCTTTTATGGCATTATTGATTCTTACCAAATCTTGGAATACGATTCTTCCAGAACCAATATTGAGGTGACCTACCTCTGAATTTCCCATTTGGCCATCTGGTAAACCTACGTGTTCACCATCAGTATGGAGTAGCGCTTGAGCTACATTTGGGTTGTTAAATAAGCTTTTTGTAAAGCTGGTATTCGACTGGTAGATGGCGTCGGCTTTGTCTTTCTTGCCTTGTCCCCATCCATCCATTATGATTAGTATGGCTTTCTTAGTCATTATTTATCAAATTTTTATGGTTAAAATTTTCGCTGCAAAGATAACTTTTCTAAAAATATCTTTTACTTTTGACGGCTAAAAGTCTTAAAAATACTGTTAATAGTATGAATACAACCTGGTGGAATAAAGTTTATACTCCGATAATAATAGCTTTAGTGTTTGTGGTAGGGATGTCTGTTGGAAGGCATTTTTTAAGTGAAGGAAGCAATAGCTATGGAGGAGCAGCAACAAAAGTAGATCGTATTCTGAATTATATAGAACACGATTATGTGGATAGTGTTGATTTGGCTGATATGGAAAAACAAGCCATAAATGAGTTGATCAAAGAGTTAGATCCTCACTCCTCCTATATCACTCCTGAGAACTATCACTATGTGGTGGATCCTTTATTAGGAAATTTTGATGGGATTGGAATTCAATTCCGAATGATCAGAGATAGTTTAACTGTGATGCTCCCTTTGGAGGGTGGTCCATCCTTAAAAGCAGGAATTAAAGCTGGTGATAAAATAGTGATAGCTGATGGGGATACTATCGCTGGTCAAAAGATGAATTCTGATGATGTGATTAAAAGACTAAAAGGTCCACGAGGAAGCGAAGTTGACTTGTTTGTTCATAGAAGTCATATCGATACGCTGCTGCCATTTACCATTATTCGCGATAAAATCCCTACTTATAGTCTTGATGCATCTTTTATGGTCAATGATAGTTTGGGATATATAAAGATAAGCAAGTTTTCAGCTACCACCATTGAGGAGTTTGATGAAGCCATGGCCGACTTATTGAAATTAGGAATGGAAGCTTTGATTCTAGATTTACGTGGGAATAGTGGTGGTTATTTAAGAGCAGCCATTGCCATGTCAGATACTTTCCTCGAGGATGAATCATTAATAGTTTATACCAAGGGAAAGAACCGTCCTGAAAAAAGATACTTAGCTGATAAGAATGGCGCTTTTGAGGAGGGCGCTTTATTTATTCTTATCGATGATAATTCAGCTTCAGCCTCCGAAATTGTAGCTGGAGCCATACAAGATAACGACAGAGGAACTATTGTTGGAAGGCGTTCCTTTGGTAAAGGATTAGTTCAGGAACAAATGGATTTTGAGGATGGTTCTGCATTAAGATTAACAGTAGCTCGGTATTATACTCCTACAGGAAGAAGTATACAAAGACCCTATGACAAAGGCTCTGAAGCTTATTATGCCGACCATTATCACAGAATGCTCGATGTGGACAAGTCAGATAGTTTAATAGTGCAAGATACTACCAAATATGTGACTCCTCAGGGTAAAGTGGTTTATGGAGGAGGTGGCATCATGCCAGATGTAGAAATTCCATTTGACACCATTTTTAATTATTATTTCTATAATAGAGTGATTAGAAATAGTATTGTGGTGGAAAATGCAATAGATTTTTATAATGAGCACAGAATGCAAATAGATGCTTTTGAAAATATGGAAGCTTTTGCTAAAGAATTTGTATTACCGTCTTCAGTATATAAAAATATTGTAGCCATAGCAAAATCGCAAGACATTGAAGGCAAACAAGAAAATATAGAGAAAAGTGAACAAATGCTGATGAATACTTACAAAGCCGAGTTGGCTCGGTTGGCGTTTGGCGAAAAAGCCTATTTCTACGTATACCTTCAGGAAGATGAAATGTATGAGAAAACAGTGGAATTATTAAGTGATAACTAGTTTGATGTCCCCTTATTGTATGCATTAGTCCACGTAATCTTTTCTTTTCACGATGACGATTTCTTCATGGCTCAATTCTAAATAACCATAATCGTAGCAAAAAACATATTGTTGCCCTTTTTTGGTTAAGTATACATTGGTATGGTAAAGAAAATTAAACCCTTCGCTGGTCATCTGTCCTCTGGTGGATTTTGACTTGGAATAGGGGCATAGTTTGGCTAGAATCCTCCGGTTTCTTCTTAGTGTATTGTTAATATTTCTAATGAAATTGGTAGAATCACTATTTAGCTGATTGTTATAGGCGTTTCGGCATAAATCGGAGCAGTATTTTTGGTCGGATCGGCCTTGCAGCTCATAGCCGCAATTTAAGCATTGACGTTTTTTATTCATGGATAAATAATTTGATCATAAAGATAAATAAAATTATAGAAAACCAGGGGCCTTTATCCTAGAAATTGAATGGATTAAATTTTGAGTTTTGGGAAAATTGACTAAATTTGCCATGTTAAGAAAAAGGATCTGTCCACACTATTCTAGCTCTGAACCATCAAGAAAACAAAATTATAATTGGTATTGAATGAAACGTAAAATTAACTATTCCCTCATTACTGGATTAAAAATAATTGCAATTTTAATTATATTTAGTTCCTGTATCCCCCAAAAGAAGATAAAATACATGCAGCCAACGCATGAAGATAGTACCAATCGGACTGCTTTTGCTACCCCTGCTTATCAAGAGTACCATCTAGGAATTGGTGATAACCTCTATGTTAAAGTTCGTAGCTTGGATGCCAAATCAAATGATTTCTTTAATAATATGGGCAGTAATAGTAATAATAACTCGGGTTATAATGATGCAAGTATTTATTTGAACAGCTATAATGTTGATCAGGAAGGAAATATTATTTTTCCTTTTGTAGGACCCATCAATGTGATTGGGTTGACCTTAAATCAAACTCAAGAGAAAATTGCTGGAATACTTAATGAATACCTTAAAGAGACCACAATTATTGTTAAGCTCGTTAACTTTAACATTACTTTTGTAGGTGAGATAAAGAAACCTGGAGAGTATAAAATTTACCAAGACAATATCAGTATTTTCGAAGCTGTGGCTCTAGCTGGAGATATTACAGATTATGGTAATAGAAATGAAGTGAAACTGATGCGTAAAACTGATGATGGTACCGCATTACATATATTGGATTTAACTCGTGAGGATATTCTAGAATCCCCTTACTTTTATTTGAAGCCAAATGATGTAATTTATATTGAGCCATTAAAAGGAAAACAATTTGCATTCTCCACATTTCCATATGCATTATTGTTCTCGACCATTACCACACTTATTGTCCTATTAACTTTCATACAAGTAAAATAAAATCTGTATCGTGAACGAAAATTATAACCCGCAAGATATTTATCAAGAAGAAGCAGTAGATTATAAAGCTTTGTTTTTTAAGTTTTATCGTCATTGGTATTTCTTTGTAGTGACCATCTTTATAGCATTAGTTATCGCATTTCTATTTAATAAGTATACTAAGCCTATTTATGAAGTTTCTACTACACTTTTGATAGAAGACAAAAGTGCTGGTGATGCACAATCGCTGCTAGGTTTAGGTTTTAGAAACAATATGCAAAATCTGGAAAATGAGATAGGTAAGTTAAAGTCTTATAAGCTTTCACACCAGACTATTAAGATGTTAGACTTTGAAGTTTCTATATTTGGAGAGGATAATTTTATTTCTAAGGAGTTGTATACAGAGGCTCCTTTCAAAGTAGAATTTGATAATAATCATATTCAAACCTTAACTTTAAATTTTAATATAAATATCAATTCACTAACTGAATTTACATTAGCATGTGATGGTGAGAATTTGGATTTATATGATTATTCAACAGATAAAAAAATTGAAGATCAAAATCTAAAGCTCATCAGTATTAATGAGAACCATCGTTTTGGAGAATGGATAGAATCAGAATATTATAGATTTAGATTAATATTGACCCCTAAATTCGATCCTGAAAAGAATTTGAATCAAAAGATGTATTTTGTTTTCAATAGCACTGATGGATTAGTTGGGAGGTATAAAGGATTTGAGATTGAACCTATCAATAAAGAATCCTCTATTATTGAAGTTAAGCTCAAAGGAAGTAATAAAGATAAGTCGGTAGATTTCTTGAATATGCTCACCAGAGTGTATTTAGATATGGAGTTAAACAAGAAAAATAAGATTGCTGAGCGAACTATTGAGTTTATTGATGAGCAATTGGTATCTATCAGTTCTAACCTCGATTCAGCAGAGTATAATCTGCAAATATTCAGAACCGAGAATGATGTGATGAATATGGATTTTCAAACCACTCAGGTTTTTGAACAAATGGCCACTCTTACAGAGAAAAAAGCTGAGCTTTTATTAAGCGATAAATATTATCAAAGTCTTAAAAACTACATTATAGAGAATCAGGATAAAATTGATGATATTATTGTGCCATCTGCATTAGGAATTAACGATGCTGTTACTAGTAGTTTTGTGCAAATTTTAATTGATTTATATCAGGAAAGAGCAGAATTATTGTATAGTGCCACTGATATTAATCCAGCTGTCATTCAAGTAGATATTAAAATCAATAGTCAGAAAAGAGCATTGCTAGAGAATATTGATAACTTGGTAGAGTCGTCGCAGATATCACTTAATGATATCGATGAGAGAATTGAATTATTGGCAACCGAAGTAAACAAACTGCCATTAACTCAGAGAACTCTTTTTAACATGGAACGTCAATTTCAATTGAGTAATACCATGTATGTGTTTTTATTAAAGAAGCGCTCAGAAGCTCAAATTACAGCTGCTTCTAACCAACCTGACAACGAGATTGTAGATCTGGCCCGTAAGAGTGCTGGAGGGAGCCCTGTTTATCCAAAGAAATCACTTAACTATTTAATAGCACTAGTTTTAGGTGTTGTTCTTCCGGTGGGATATATTCTTGGTAAAGACTTTATGAATGACAAAGTGATTGAAAGAAAAGATGTAGAGAGTTTGACTAAACTCCCCATTATAGGTCATACCATTCATAGCAGTAAAGAATCAAAGATTGTTGTAGCTACTTCACCTAAGTCTTCCATTGCGGAGTCCTTTAGATCGATTAGAACCAATCTTCAATATATGGCAAAAGGGAAGGAACAACAGACTATATTGATTACTTCGGATATGGTTGGGGCAGGTAAAACCTATTCTTCTATCAATATGGCCTCCATTTATGCCATGTATGGAAAGAAGACCTTATTGATGGGATTTGACTTGAGGAAGCCAAAGATTTATCAGGATTTTGGTTTGTCCAATACAGAGGGAATTTCTTCCTACTTAATCAATAAAAGTAGTTTTGAAGATATCGTTCAGAAATCTTCTATCGATAATCTTGATATTATTATGTCTGGTCCCGTACCACCAAATCCTGCCGAGCTTATTGCTTCAAGTAAAACAGATGAGCTTTTTGAAAGATGTAAAGAAATATATGATTATATCATCATTGATACTCCTCCAGTTGGTTTAGTAACTGATGCTTTCCTTTTAATGAAGCATACAGATATTACATTGTTTATCGTCCGACAAAACTTTACCCATAAAAAGGTATTTGCTAGTATCATTAAGGATATAGAGCAAAGGAACATTCCAAATGTAAATATCATGATTAATGATGTTCGTCTCTCTAGAAATGCTTATGGCTATGGTTATGGCTATGGTTACGGCTACGGATACGGTTATGGCTATGGTTACGGCTACGGATATGGCTATGGTTATTATTCTGATGATAAGGATGTAGAGAAACCTAGTTTGTTGAAGCGAGTTTTTCAGAAGTCATAAAACGGATAACAAAATGCAAAAAAAAGGCTGAATCTTAAGATTCAGCCTTTTTTATTTCCTTCCAAAGTCTGCAGGTATTTCTCCCCAGGTTCTGGTTTCCCATTTTAGTATTTCTGTGGTAAAAGAGTTGTCATGAAGCCAAAAAAGGGCTCTGTCCACCAGTTGAAAGAGCTTTTCAGTTTGTTGGTTTCGAGGCAGATTGGTTTTGATTTGTTTTCGTTTAACCCATGACATTGCCGTTCTCGAATCTGTGTAAATGGGCATGGTCAGTTTGTTCTTCTTTAAATAAGCCAATGCATGAACCAAGGCTAAAAACTCTCCAATATTTACCGTAGCCACAGGGAAAGGGCCTAAATGAAAAACTTTGGTTTCTGTTTCGGTAAAAACCCCTTGATACTCCATGATTCCAGGATTTCCACTGCAGGCAGCATCAACGGAAAGACTGAAAAGATTAGGTTTTTCATCCTCTGGGAGAATCAGTTCTTTTAGGTTCTTCTTTCCCTTTTTACCAATGTAATTAGAAGGGTTTTCTCGATATGCCTTCGAGGCTTCCTCACCATTATCGAATGATTTATAGATAGGACTGGGGTAGCCATTAATATGTTGTTGGCATTCAGCCCAGCTCTCGTATATGCCAGGATGGTGTCCTTTCCAAACGACGTAGTATTTTTGTTTTTTCTTTGCCATAAAAATAAGGAACAAAAATAGCTATAAAAGCATCATTTTGTTCCTTATATCAAATTAATTCTTAACAGGCTCAATCGAGCATATATAAGAAATAAATTATTTCTTAATTACAGAAACAGTTTTTGTATTTCCTTGTCCTGTTAATTGAACTAAATAAACACCATCATTCTGATTTTGAATATCTAAGTTTATTAATTGCTCTGAAGAAATAGTTTCATAAACCAATTCTCCTAAGATATTATAAACACTGATGTTCAACTTGGTTTGTTGAGTATTGTTTATATTATAAACTCCATTACCAGGGTTAGGATAAACATTAATAGCTGTTAATTCTTCTTCATTAACTGAGCTAGACATAGTACCAGTTAACAATAGATTATCTAATTCCCAAGTAGCAGCACCAGATGTAGTAGAGGTGTATTTAAATGCTATATTTACTGTTCCAGTGTAGGAGTCAAGATCAATTTCACCAGAATTAACATAATCCCAAGATCCACCAGGGCTAGCCTCGAAGGCTAATTCAGTCCAAGTAGCTGTAGTAACGTCATCAGTATAGTCAGATGAAATATAGAATAACATTTCAGGGCCATCATAATTCATTGCATTATCGAATGAAAAAGTGATGTTTGAATAGGTATCAAAGTCATATGTTGGTGAAACTAACCAATCTTCATTGTCAAATGCACCACCATCATAACCTGCCATCTTAGCACAATTGCCAGGGTTTCCATAAGCTACAACTTCCCAAACTTGGGCGCCATTTACGTTGATGCCAGACCAGTCACCTAACGTGTTGTCTTCAAAGTCAACGAAATCAATAATGGATACATCTGGCATTGTTAAAGATGCAGCAGGAGCACTACCATCAGTTTTATAATCGATATCAGCACCACTATTGGTATAAGGGAATATGATGAAAAAGTATTCTGTAGCAGGTGATACGCCAGAGAAAGAAGCAGACTGACTACCAAAAGCAACATTTAAAACAGCGGTTCCGTCAGAAAGATCTGCATCATCGGCTACTGGCGTTCCGTCTACAGGTACAGTGAAGTTTGCTGAAGTAGAAGCCATTACTAAATAAAACTGAGGAAGCTGTCCACCTTCAGAATCAGTCCAAGAAGCATTAACAGCAGCACCATTTGCGGCAGCAGCAAAAGCTGTTGGGTAATTAGTGGGTTCTGGCTTGATAGCATTATCAATGATAAAACTACAGTTGTCTACTAAGATTTCGGCATCACCATCCCAGTTATCCGATACGTCATAGAAACGAATTTGATATGTGGCAGTAGTTGCCCCATCGGGAACTGTTCCTTCATAACTGATCATTTGCCAGCTGCCCATATCTTCACTGTATTCACCATAATAGTTATCAGCACCTTCGAATAATACAGAAAGACGAGCTCGTCCTGCAACATCATTATCATATATATAAACGCTTGTAGCTATAGGATCGCCAGCGCTTACGGCAAACGTGTTGGATTGAAGATTTTGATTATCTTGGCTGGTAAATACAACCTGACAACTAGAACTTCCCTCTTGTACGTTTGTAGTATTCTGTGATAGGGTAATGGCATCACCAGCGGTTACCCATGTGTCAGGTTGTCCACCGGTCCATGTTTCAAAACCTGGGTTTTCAATAAGATTTTGGGCATTTAATCCCAAGGTAGCTATTAATAAAGCTGCCCATACAAAAGTAAATTTTTTCATATGCATAATGTTTAATTAGTTTTTGTAAATAAAGCTATCGCAAAGATAAAAAAACATTTTGCGACAGCTTTATATGATTTATTTATTGTTTGATAATTCTCATGGTTTTGTATTCACCATCTATACTCAATTGTAACAGATAGATACCGCTTTCTTCTCTAGTTAAATCAATAACTTCATGTGATAGTACTGAATGCTTCTCGTAAACTAACTTACCAAGTACATTATATACCACGGCAGAGATTTCATTATTAGAGGGGTTTTCTAATGTGAATAATCCAGTAGATGGATTAGGCATAATTGAAATTTCTGCTAAAGTTTGTTCAGCAATACCAACACCTACTCTAATATACTCTTCCAACGTGATGGTGTGACTTCCTATAGCATTTGTTACTGTTAAAGTCACATCAAAATCACCAGCCATAGCATATGTAATTGATGGATTTGGCTCTGTCGAACTTCCTGGTGTACCACCTTCAAATGTCCATTCAAAAGATTCAGCATTACAAGTGGATAGTTCTGTGAATTCTACCTGGCCACCAACACTGGGTAACTGATCGTTGGCTGTGAAATTTGCAACAGCTACGGGGCCGGTTCCTGGAGTGCCGTATATAGCATCACCATTGGTATTATCGGCTAAATAGTTTACTGATGCATGCCAATTCTCACCCACTGAGTTTTCTGCTTCTGGATCACAAATAGTAATAGAAGGTCCTGTTCCATCTCCATCCTCTGGCCATGGAGTCATATCACTATAAGGAACTGAATCTACTGTAATGCCTGAGGCAGAAATAATCTTAATTAACTCTCCGCCATTACTCAGGCTTCCAGATGTCCACTCTATTGCAGTAACACCTAAGGTGTTTTGCATAGCATTGGCATTTTTAGCAATAACAAGATAATCATTAATGGCTAAACTCATATTAGGGAAAGTAAACTCTACTCCATCAGAGAAGGTATAACCCAATAGGTTTACAATATTAGCTGAGTTATTATAGATTTCAATATATTCTAATGAATCATCACCAGATTCTGGTGGGTTGTACATGATTTCAGTAATCACTAAATCTCCAACGGTGGCTGGTAATACAGTGATATAATCTGTTTTCACCATTTCATCATCACCAGCTGTGTTTTCTACAAATAGGGTTACATCAAAAATGCCAGGTGCATTATATGTAACACTTGGGTTTTGTAATGAGGAAGAAACTGGCGTTCCGCCTTCGAATGTCCAGCTGTAAGTAACAGGTTCGTTTTCAGAAAGGTCAGTGTACAGAACACTTTGTCCAACGAATATCGTAGTCAGATTCGCAGAAAAATTAGCAATTGGAGCAATAGTTGGATCTATTACTTCAATATAATCTACCATCTCTATGGTGTGACTACCTATAGCATTGGTTACGGTTAATGTCACATCGAAAACACCTTCATTGTCGTATGAAACTACAGGATTCTCATCACTGGAAGTACTCGGTGTTCCTCCTTCAAATGTCCATTCAATACTAGTGTAATTACAAGTAGATAGGTTTGTAAACTGAACATCTTCTGTGATAAATATAGAGGTTTCGTTTGCTGAGAAATGAGCTACAGGAGCTGAAGCAGTTCCAGGAGACCCATAAATAGCATCACCAGCATTATCTGTTAAATACTTTGTGGAGGCGTGCCAGTTTTCACCAATTGAATTCTCTACTTCAGGATCACAAATGGCGATAGAAGGTCCGTTACCATTACCATCTTCTGGCCATGGGCTAGATATTGCATAAGGAATAGAGTCGATAGTTATACCTGTTGGAGAGCTTAATTTGATTAATTCACCACTATTACTTAAACTTCCCGAAGTCCATTGTAATGCAGTAATACCTAAAACAGTTTGCATGGCATTAGCATCTTTGGCAACTAATACATAGGCTCCACTTGCAAGATCCATTGTAGGGAATGTGTATTCGATACCTGCAGTAAAATTATAACCTATTAGGTCTACTGTTTCTTCAGAATTATTATAAATCTCAATATATTCCAAAACATCATCACCAGCTTCTGGCGGATTGTACATGATTTCAGTAATTACTAAATCACCTAATGTGGCAGGCAATACTGTGATATAATCCATTTCAACCAGTTCATTAGAACCACCACCATTGGCAACAGTTAATGATACATCATAAATCCCAGCTGTGCTATAAGAAATATTAGGATTTTGATTGCTTGATGTTGCAGGAGTTCCGCCTTCAAATGTCCATGAATAAGTATCTGGATCATTAGCTGATGTACTGGTAAACTGAACACTTTGTCCAACGAAAATGGTAGTTAGGTTGGCAGTGAAAGCAGCAATAGGAGGGGTGATTGGATCAACAACTGTGATATAATTCGTTTTGGTTTCTGTATTATTATCATCATCAGTTGAGATGGTAAGAATTACATCATAAACACCAGCAGTATTATAAACGATATCTTGAGGGTTCTGACTAGTTGAACTTGAGGGAGTCCCACCTTCGAATGTCCAAGACCAAGAAGTAGGGTTTCCTGTAGAAAGGTCTGTGAAGTCAATACTTTGTCCTGTTTCTATACTTGTTGAACTAGCAGAAAACTCAGCAACTAGAGGAGCTACACCACAACTTGCCATAGGCGTTCCATAGATATCTATAGCTTCATCTCCAGTTCCAATTGTTGTTAAGAACTCTATACTTATGCTCCAATTGGCAGGGTCGTTATTGGCTAGACCTGGATTACAGAAACGAATCGATTTACCATCTTCTAATGATGGCCAATCTCCGCCAGTTCCATAATCTACATAACTAACTACATTACCTAATGGATCTGAAAGTTCGATTTCTTCTCCGCTATTGCTGAGGCTATTAGAAGTCCATTCTTCAGCGTTAACACCAAGTAATTCTGAAACAGCATCAGCGTCTCTTGCAAGTAGTAAATAAGCTCCGGATCCTATTGAAACATTACCAAAAGTATGAACCACACCTTTAGACATTGTGTAATTTTCAAGGTTTATAGCTGTTGAACCATTATTATAGAACTCAATATATTCTAGTGAATCTTCACTTCCACCCATTGCTTTATACATGATTTCAGAAATAACAATTTCTGGAATGATGACCTCTAAAACATTGAAAGCTGCACTTGAGCCAGATTCTAAACCTCCACCAGATACATTTAATATCACGCCATTTTCATGAGGGCCATAAGTGACACCACTAATAGTAATGGTACTAGTTCCTGCAGCAATGGTTCCTGTTAATGTTCCACCTAAGTTACCTGAACCCGTTCCCAAGGAAAGGCTAATGGCTAAATTAGCATCCACATTGGCAGCAGCACCATCGTCATCTTGAGCTTGAACAGTCACTGTAAAGGCTTGATTTTCGTAAACTGCATTTCCACCATTGATAGAGGTGATGTCTAATTGAGTGGCTGGGTTTGCAGATGATGCAGGATTGATATCTAAACTGCTTCTGCTGGTTACGAAGTTTTCATCTTCATCATCGTTCTCAGGGTCAGTGGTATTAGCTAACATTATTAGGTCTTGAGCTCCAGCAGGGATTGCAGTTCCAATATAATCTACATCATAAAAAGTAGTTCTGAAATTAAAAGAACCTTTGCTTCCATCAGTTATAGCGTATATTGTTCCGTTTTCAAAATCAGCTCCAGCATCAACAAATATTGCATTCTCAACTTTTATTAATTCAGCTTGATAATCTTGAAAATCACTTAATAAATCGTCTAATGTAACTACTTCAGGTGTAATAGAGTTTGCTGTTGAACTTGCAGCACCAGGATCTGAAATAGGAATAAATTGAAGCATTCCTTCATATAAATTCAGACTTCCAATAATTCCAGTAATTCCATCATAGAGGTCGTAAGTTGTTGTTATATTTCCATCAAGGTCATCAATGAAGATGGCAGCAGTAGCATCTTGAATATATTTTTGGCCTCTATATGACTGTTGATAAGTTAAAATGGCTTCTCCTGTTAATTGATAATAATCATCTCCCACAGTTTGACTTCTTAATTGAGAAATATTTGAAATATCAGTTACCGATGGGAAAGCATAATTGTTAGTGGCAATAGCACTTTCAGTTAAGCCTGTTTTATAGGCTCTTGCTTTAACTGTTTTGTTTGAACTTACAGAGAAACCAGCAGTGTATAATGTAGAAGATTGAGTTGGATTACTACCATTAGTAGTGTAATAAATGGCTGCATCATCTGTTCCACATGTCATGGTCACGGTTATTGGGGCAAAATAATCACCAGAAGCTGGGGAAATGATAGGTGTAGAAACTGTAGTTGCAGCTCCTGCTGTATATGTTCCAACTGGGAAAGGTGTTGCAGAAGTTGCATTCGTTAGGCTTCCTTCACCATCCCATACATTAGGGCCGCTATAAGAGAAGTTGCCTAGTTCAAAATTACTACCATCAGGCCCAGAACCATTAGTTCTATAAGCCCAACCATCAAGGTATTCCCAAGGTTGTCCTGAACCACTTTGGTTGATATCACCAAATACATCTATTACTGTACTATTCATAAATAACTCTACTGCATCATCTCCATTTATCGCCATAGAACCATCAGTATAATTAGGTGCAAATCCAAACCAATTGGCGAATTCTACATCTTCGGTGGCAACATAGATAAAGCTACCTGCAGAGGCAGCATCAGCTGGGAAAGTAAATTCTTCTCCGTCAGAACCTCCGCCGTTATTTGCAGATCCTAAGCCATAAACACTTAAGTCTGCAATGTTAACTAGAACGTAAAGTTCAACACCTTTTGGTGTTCCACCGGAACGTGGACCATCATAGACACCTGAGATGACAAGATCTTGAGCTTGTGAAGACGTCCCGATAAACATCAAAAGCATCAGTAAAAGAGTAGTAAATTTTTTCATCATTTGTATTTTATATTTAGAATTAGTTTCTTTTCTTTCTATCCTCATTTCTAGTGAAAAGGGCATCAAATTTACTAAAAAATGAGATGCAAATTTATAGCTATATCATAAAACTTAATGCAATGTTCTATTTCTTCATGAAAAATTAATCTCAGCTATATGTCAATACTTATAGTCATTTATTTTGAGCTTTTAATCAAGTTTTTTTAAGAATGAACACCTTGCCCATTATTGGGCAGTTTTTTTTACCCTATAATTCATACCCGTCTGTATATGTATGTGTTAGGGGTTTTGGCATTTGAATTGTAATAAGCCTATCAAATTCTAATAGACATGGATAGAGAACTTTCTAAAGATTTTGTGATAGCAAAAAGGAAAAAACGTTTGATTAAATTTTCAATAATAATTGTCATTATCATACTTCCTATTTGGTATATCATTGACCATATTAAGCCCAGTGTTGAGTTGAAAAAGGTCCTTTTGAGCACAGTTTCTGTTGGTGAGGTGGAGAATTCATTTTCCAGCAATGCCACCATTGAACCTTATTATCAAGAATTACTGACTTCCTCAATTTCAACGGAGATTCTAGAGATTAATAAAGCAGCTGGTGATATAGTTGGACCAAACGATACTCTGTTTATTCCTAATGTGGAGGATTTAATATCTCAGAAAATTCAAATTGAAAGAGAAATTGCTTTGAAGTTAAATAGTATTTCCAGAAGCCAAGAGGAGTTGCAGCAGAAACGAAGAGCATTGAGAAATAATCTAAAGAAAGACTCTATCCAATTGCAGCAATTGCAATCGCAACTAGAAAAAGAAAAATACCTATTTAATATTGGAGGAGGTTCACAACAAAAAGTGGATCAAGCACAAATAGATTACCAGCTTTCTTCCATCAATCGGAATAACCAAAAAGGGGAGTTTGAGTCTTTTAAAAAACTGCAAAAGTTAGATTTAGAGCGCATGGAGTTGGAGCTTCAGCTGAAGAAGCAAGAAAAGATGAAAATGGAAACCTTGATTAGTCAAGCTTTTGTTCAGCCCAAGATTAATGGAATTATCACTTCTATATTGGTTCAACCTGGAGAACATGTAAGCGAGGGGCAGGCATTGGCCCATGTGGCCGATGCTCAAAGGTTTAAAATTGAAGGAAGCATCTCTACTCGTTATGCCGATAAGGTATATGTGGGACAAAAAGCTTTGGTGGATATTAATGACAGTATACTCCATGGACTCGTCACTGCTATTTCACCATCTGTTGATAACGGAAGTATTTCTTATACTGTAAATCTCGAAAATCCTCAACACAGACTCCTCAAGGCCAAATTAAAAGTAGAAGTGAGGATTATTCTTTCGGAGCAAGAAAACAGGCTTCGTATTGCCAATGGGGATTATTATTTTGGACCTGGATATACCGACTTGTTCGTGAAAATGGGAGATCAATTAGAAAAGAGAAAAGTAAAACTAGGTGGAGCAAACTTCGATTTTGTAGAAGTGATTGCTGGATTACAAGAAGGAGAAATCGTTATCATTAGTAATGCCTTTAATGAAAAACATAAAAAATACAATTCATTATCATGGAGCGAATAATCAGATATATTGGGATTTTAGGAATGGTATTCCTTGCTTACTTCAGTTCTAAGGCTCAGGTGGTTTTAAGTCTTGAAGAAGTAGTGGAGATAGCAAGAACCGAAAATCTCAGCGCTAGAAAAGCTTATGTGACAAAGAAAAATGCTTATTGGAATTGGCAAATACATCAGTCTAATTTAAAGCCTCAGTTGAGATTAGATACTCAAATTACAGATTTTACAAAAGGAGTGACTCCCGTAAATCAAGAAGACGGAAGCATTGCCATTAAAACCATAAATCAGAATTCCAGCAATGCCAACCTTTCCTTGCTTCAACCTTTGCCTTTTATTGGAGCAGAAATATTTATGAGTTCTTACCTCTATCGTTTTGATAATTTCAGTTCTAAAACTCATAGTTATAGCTCTCAACCATTGGAACTTGGAATTCATCTACCAGTATTTCGTTTCAATCAATTGAAATGGGATAAGAGGATAGAGCCTGTTTTGTATGTGGAATCTCAAAAAGAATACGATAGAAATCTAGAATTATCTGCATATATGGCAGTGGATATGTTTTTCCAAAATTTGAGCGATCGACATGAATGGACTATGGCCAATGCCAATATGGAAATGAATACGGAATTGTTTCGGATTACAGAGGAAAGGTTTAATCTAGGTCAGGTTTCAAAGGATGAATTGTTACAAGTGAAGTTGATGCTGGTAAATGCCAAAAAGAGTTTAAAAGCCGCACAGGTAAGAATGGAGAATTCAGCCTTACGATTACTTACTCATCTTTCTTTAGGTGATGTTGAAGGTTTTCAACCCCAAATCCCTTCTGTCATACCAGATGTGGAGATTATAACTGAGGAGGCCATCAAATATGCATTGGAGTATAATCCGGAAAGTATCGCATTCAAAAGAAGATTGCTCGAAGCAGATCAAGAAGTAGCCAGAGTAAAAGGAGCAACCGGAGTAAATGGAAGTGTATTTGCCACCATTGGTTATGGTTCTAATTTCGATGAGTTGCCACAATGGGATCAAGACCTGAACCAACATGCAGCAGTACAAATTGGACTGGCCATTCCTATCATTGATTGGGGAAGAACTTATGCCGCACGCAAACAAGCTTCCATGAAAAAGGAATTGGAGGAGACATCGGTATTGCAAGAGCAAATAGATTTTGAGAATGAAATAGTGAGTTTGGTGAATGTGGTTGATATGTTGAAAGAGAATATAGAAGTGGTAGAAGAAGCAGAAAGCATTGCCCAGGAAAGATATGAGATTGCTTATAAACGATATATGGCAGGCGACCTGAGTGTTTTGGAGTTAAGTATGGCTCAGAAAGAAAAGGATTATGCTAGCCGCGATCTATTGTCGGCAAAAGGAAGCTTTTGGGTGAATTATCACCGATTGAGGATGATTACCCTTTACGATTTTGTCAATCAGGAAGCATTAGTAAGTCAATTAGAAACAGAAATTTAAATATACCATCATGATACAATTAAAGAGTGTTCAGAAAATTTATCGAACCCGAAATATAGAAACTATTGCATTAGAGCAAGTAGATTTGGAGATTAAAAAATCTGAGTTTGTCTCCGTTATGGGACCTTCGGGTTGTGGTAAGAGTACTTTGCTCAATATCATGGGTTTGTTGGACAGGCCTACAGAAGGTGAAATCAGTATTGCTGAAACCAGAATAGTAGGCCAAAAAGACAAAAAGCTAGCTCAGTTTAGAAATGAAAAAATAGGATTTATCTTTCAGCGTTTTCACCTCATTAATTCCCTTAATATTATTGACAATGTGGAGCTTCCATTACTTTATCGTAATATTTCTGCATCTCAAAGAAGAAAGATAGCGCAGGAAACATTAGAAAGAGTTGGGCTTTCGCACCGAATGAAGCATTTCCCTTCGGAATTGTCAGGAGGACAGTGTCAGAGAGTGGCTATAGCAAGAGCTATTTCTGGAAAACCAGATATACTTTTGGCAGATGAGCCAACTGGAAACTTGGATTCTCAGATGGGTCATGAAATTATGGAAATCCTCCATCAACTGAATACCGAAGGTAAAATGACCATAGTTATGGTGACCCACGATGAGCATTTGGCCAAGCAAACTAATCGCATCATCCGTTTCTTCGATGGTAGACAAGTCAATTAAAAACCGGAGCTATGTGGAAAACAAGTTTTATACAGTTTTTGAAGATTATTCAGCAGAATAAATTCTTCACGTTTTTAAATCTATTTGGTGTGAGTATCACCATTATGATCATCCTCATTGCCGCCATCAAGATTGAATCTACCATTAGGCCTGGTGGTCCTGAAAAAAATAATGACAAAATGCTCTTTATTAAAAATGAAGTAGTAGTGGCCGAACAAAATATGTCGATGGGGGGATTAAATTTTACTTTGGTTGAGGATTATTTGGCCAAGATGAAAAGCCCCGAAGCGATTGCTTATAGCAGCCAAACCCCGTGGAGCTTCTTTGGGGAAAACGGAGTAGAAGAATATGAACTGAGAAATGTTAATGCTGGTTGGTGGCAGGTTTTTGATTTTGAGTTTGTAGAAGGACGAGGATTTAACCCGGAAGAAGTTGAACAAGCTGCTTCATTAATAGTCATTGATGAGAAAGTGAAAAACAGGTTTTTTCAAGACCAAAAAACAATTGGCGAATTGATTGAAATATCAGGAAAGTATTATAAGGTATGTGGAGTTATTAAAGAAGTCCCCAGTAATTGTATGGAAGCTTATGCAAATGTTTTTATCCCTTATTCACTGCTGGAAGGTCAAGAAAGAAACTTGATGCAAACGGGTTCTTATTCCATTGTTTTTTTAGCCAAAGACAATCAAAATAAGGAAGAAATAATAGCAGAAGTAGAAGCCGTGAGAAGGAAAATATTACCGCTTCTAGAGGAGGGTTATGAATTGCATCTTGGCGGACCAGATAGTGCCTTATCTTATTACTTGAAAGGTTGGGAGAGACCAGATGAATACAAGGGAAATACTAGAGCCATATTGATTATTTTAGCTAAGTTTTTATTGGTTTTATTTCTTCCAGCACTAAATTTAGTTAGTATTCAGCTGATTAGGATTCATGAGCGTTCAGAAGAAATAGGAGTAAGAAAAGCCTTTGGTGCAACAAGGGTGGGTTTAATTAAACAAATTCTTTACGAAAACACATTGCTTACTTTTTTGGGAGCCATCTTGGGTTTAGTTTTGGCAGTTACTATTGTTTATGGGTTTGAATCTGCTTTAAAAAGTGCTTTATTTAGTGATGCTGGAAACAATGTCCAGATTCAGCTTAACTATGGCTTATTTCTAGTTAGTTTGTTTGTGTCCTTAGTGTTAAGTTTATTATCGGGAATGATACCTGCCCTTAAAATGTCGAGGGTAGAAGCCATAGATGTTTTAAAAGGAGGTGAATTATGATCAAACATAGTTTTAAGTTAATTTGGAATCAAAAGCTCAAGAATACTTATATCATTCTTGAATTGTTTTTCTTATTCGTCATTCTATTAATAAGCTCAGTTTACATGATAGAAAAATACGAGCTTTATGCTGGTGGTACAGGTGCTGAAATTGATAATATGTTTCATCTTCGTATCAATCAGAAGGATTTCAAGGATGTGGATTTTATAGAAAGGTTAGTGGCGCTAAGAAAAGAAGTATTATCAAATCCCGAGGTTGAACAAGTTTCGTTTTCTCAAAATGCAATCCCATATATTTGGTCTATGAGCATGAATACCAGTATATACGACAGCGTTCACGAAAGTACAGTTTTGCGTGGTGTTGATGAAAATTTTGGGCGTATTTTTCAGTTGGAAATGATAGCTGGGAAATGGTTTGAGGATGATTATCAGAGTGCAAATACTCCTGTTGTTATTGATAGGAAATTGGCAGAAGCTTTGTTTGATAGTCCAGAAGATGCTATCAGTAAAATTATTGATAATAATGGTGACAAACTAGTAGTTGGTGTTTATGAAATGCTGAAAAGAAATGAATATGAAGAAAATTATTCTTCACTTTGCTATCCTAGAGATTTTAGTAGTACCTGGTCTGCAGATATGGTGGTCAAATATAAAGATGAGTATTTAGCAAATCCTTCTCAATTGGCAAAAACCATTCATCTATATTTTAATAAAGAAGAATTTGCCATTCGCTATGCTTCCACCATGAATGCCAAAAAACAAGATGTGGTGGCTGAAACCAATATTGAAATGACTATGGTGGGTTTCTTTGCTGTTTTCTTAATCGTGAACATCATCTTAGGTATGATTGGTATTTTTGGTTACAGTGTGAAGCGCAGAAAAGGAGAATTGGGCATCCGAAGAGCCATGGGTTCCAGTGCTCAAAAGCTATATTTATTACTTTTACTAGAATCTTGGTCCTTGACTATTCTGGCGCTTATTCCTGCCATTATTTTAATGATACAGATTCCTCTACTCGATCTATATCCTGTTGAAACCCATATCTTTTTGCAGGCTCTTGGATTGAGTGTTTTGTTGATTTTTGTTTTGGTGAGTATGTCGGTTTATTATCCAGCTTATTTGGCATCTAAAATTGAAGCTGCGGAAGCATTATCAGAGGAATAATTTAATAGAACCGCCCGATGAAGCTTGTGTAGGAAACAGAAAGGCATACGGTGATGGTGTGTGTATTAAATCGCCGGAAAACATACTGATGTTTCAATCAGCAGAACTTTCCGGCTGAGCGAGAAGGTTGATGACCGATGCGGATGTATAAAGACGGAAAACATGTTGATTTTCCCTTTCTAAATACACAATGGATTTTTAATTAATTTAGCCTAATCATGAATAGTATTTTAATAATAGACGACGATATAGCGGTTTGTACTTCTTTAAAGTTACTTTTAAAGCAAGCCAAATACCAAGCGTATGCCTGCTATGATCCTGAGGAGGCCTTAAAATGGCTGCGACAGAATAGTCCTGAATTAATACTCATGGATATGAATTACTCCATAGAAACCAGTGGACGAGAGGGGCTGGAATTGCTCCAGAAAGTGAGAGTCTTCCATCCTCTAGTTCCTGTGATTCTCATTACAGGTTGGGCGAGTATAGCCTTGGCCGTGGAAGGGATTAAAAATGGAGCCTCCGATTTCGTTAGCAAACCTTGGGATAATGAAGGCTTATTACAATCCATAAAAAGTAATATTCAGTGGGCGAAAATTAATCTGGAGAGCTCTTCTAGTAATCGCAAAGAATTAGATCAGCAATTCGACTTAGGTGGAATCATAGGAGAACATGAGTCTTTATTGGAGGTTTTGTCTGTTTCGGGTCGAGTAGCCAGTAGTGAAGCCACCGTTTTAATCACCGGAGAAAGCGGTACAGGAAAAGAATTGATAGCGGAAGTTATTCATAATAATAGCAAGCGAAAAGCCAAACCTTTCATAAAAGTGAATTTAGGAGGTATCTCCGAAAGCCTATTTGAAAGTGAAATGTTTGGTCATAAGAAAGGCTCGTTTACCGATGCTATTGCCGATAGAAAAGGCCGTTTTCAAATGGCAGAAGGGGGAAGTATTTTCTTAGATGAAATAGCCGAACTTTCCTTGGCCTCACAAGTGAAATTATTGAGAGTTTTGCAGGAACGTACCTATGAAGTTCTGGGTGAAAGCAGCGTAAGAAAAGCCAATGTGAGAGTGATTTGTGCTACCAATAAAAACCTCAGCGAAATGGTGCAACAAGGATTATTCAGAGAGGATTTATACTATCGTATTAATCTCATCCATATTCATAATCCCAGCTTGCGACAAAGAGTGACTGATATTCCTGTTTTGGCTAAACAATTTGTAGCCCTCACTTGTCAAGAGAATAGAATGGCTGAGGTAAACCTAACTAAAGAAAGTCTTTCGTTTTTAAAGCTTCAAAATTTTGCTGGCAATATTAGAGAGCTCAAAAACTTGATGGAGCGATGTGTTTTAATGTGCTCCAAGAATCAGATTGAGCCATCGGATATTGAGAAATATATGGATAAAGCCGAACCTCAATCGTCCGCTGATGGTTTAAAAACTTTAGACCAAATTGAAAAGGAAGCCATAGTGAAAGCCATGGAAGTTTATAGTGGAAACATTTCTAGAGTAGCCCGAGCTTTGGGTTTGAGCCGCGGAGCACTCTATCGTCGTTTCGAAAAACATAAAATCCCCTATGAGCATTAAATTAAAATTTATACTTTGGGGCCTCTTATTTTATCTATCCACAGGCTTTCTTCTCTACCATTTATTGGAAGTAAATAAATGGTATTTTGTGGCTGGGGAAGTCTTGTTATTACTGTCCTTGGTACTGTTTATCATTTTGTATGGACAATTGGTAAAACCCATTGAAACCATAAGCTCAGCCATTCATTTATTAAAAGAGAAAGACTTTAGTACCCGTTTAAGTCCGGTGAAGCAAAAAGAAATAGACCAATTAATTGACGTTTTTAATAAGATGTCGGAGCAATTGCATTTGGAGCGGGTGGAGCATGAGGAGAAAAACCTTTTCCTGGACCGATTGATAGAAGCTTCTCCATCGGCTATACTTATCTTAAATACCGATAATGATATTGAGCGTATGAATCCCGCTGCTCGTCAACTCTTTCAACTATCCAACGAAAAACATACCACTATAAACTTTTCTCAGCTCCCTCCTCCATGGACCCAAAAGCTACAATCCTTAAATGAAGAAGGCTTTTCAAGTATTAAGTTAGATGGAGTCAGAAGATTTAAAGCCAGTTATAATACTTTTATGGATAAGGGTTTTTCTCGGCCTTTTATACTAATTGAAGAAATGACAAGAGAACTGGTGCAGGCAGAGAGACAGAGTTATGAGAAAGTCATCCGGATGATGTCTCACGAAGTAAACAACTCGGTAGGTGCTGTTAACTCGGTCATGCAATCGGTATTGGGAATGAGTGAGCAGTTGGACGAGAATATTCGGCAAGATGTGGAACATGCTTTGCAAATTTCTATGGATCGTAATAAAAGTCTCAATCGCTTTATGGCCAACTTTGCCGATGTGGTAAAACTACCTCTTCCAGATAAAAAAGAAGTAGATCTTGCTGAGCTGATTAAAAAAGTCATTCCTTTATTTAATGCCAGTTTTCAGATGCAAGAAATTCAATATATCGATAAATCCTCCTCCTATTTTATTTATGCCGATGGTATTCAGATAGAACAAGTTTTGGTCAATATTATCAAAAATAGTGTGGAGGCCATTTCATCAAGGGGAATCATTCAAATAGAAATAAATGACAATAGACTATCCATATTAGATAATGGAGGAGGTTTTACAAAGGAGACCATAGAGAAATTATTCACCCCCTTCTATTCCACCAAGCAAACCGGCCAAGGAATAGGTCTAACCTTAGTCCGTGAGATTTTAATCAATCATGGCTTTTCCTTCAAGCTACACCGCAAGGATAAGGTGTTTACTGAGTTTTTGATTCTTTTTGGAGAATAATATATGGTAAATATTTGTAATATAAAGTCAATTACAAATCTAAAAACCTAGTTATATAGTAGGTTTTAAATGAATCAAATCAAAATCAGATTAAAAATGATGAATTTATAAACACGAAAAAGCCCACTCCGATGAGCAGGCTTAATATTCTGTATTTTCAATATCGATTATATAATCAACATGGCATCTCCGTAGGTGAAGAAACGATATTTTTCTTTCACGGCTTCTTTATAGGCTTCCATCATAAAATCATAACCCCCAAATGCACTCGCTAACATCAACATGCTAGAGTATGGCAAATGGAAATTGGTGATCATACAATTGGCAATTTTGAAATTATACTGTGGGAATATGAATTTGTTGGTCCATCCAGAGAAAGGTTTTAAATGTCCACTAATACTAGTAGAAGATTCCATTCCTTTCATAACAGTAGTTCCAATTCCACAAACTCTTTTCTTTGCGTCAATAGAAAGATTTACACGGTCTGCAGTGGCTTCGTTAATGAATAATTGCTCACTATCCATTTTGTGTTTGGTCAGATCTTCAACTTCAATGTCGCGGAAATTACCAAGCCCTGCATGTAATGTAATTTCAGCAAAATTTACACCTTGTAATTCGAGGCGTTTTAAAAGTTCGCGGCTAAAGTGTAATCCAGCAGTAGGAGCGGCAACAGCACCTTCATTTTTCGCATAAATAGTTTGGTAACGCTCACTATCTTCTGGCTCAATAGCACGATCGTGGATTTTTGGTAGGGGAGTTTCTCCTAATCTCTTAATGGTCTTTTTGAACTCTTCGTAAGGGCCATCGAATAAAAATCTTAGGGTACGACCACGGCTAGTGGTATTGTCAATAACTTCGGCTACTAATTCATCGTTTCCGAAATATAATTTATTTCCAATTCTAATTTTACGAGCTGGATCTACTAATACGTCCCATAAACGAGATTCTTGATTGAGTTCTCTCAATAGAAAAACTTCAATCTTAGCACCAGTTTTTTCTTTTTCACCGTAAAGGCGAGCGGGAAAAACTTTTGTATCGTTTAATACAAAGATGTCCCCATCCGAAAAATAGCTTAAAACGTCCTTGAACATCTTGTGCTCAATTGTTTTTGTTTCTCGATTTAAAACCATTAATCGAGACTCATCTCGGTTTTCAGTTGGATGGGTGGCAATCAGTTCCTTTGGTAAATTAAATTTGAATTTGGATAACTTCATTCTAGAGTTTTAAATTGCTATAAGATGATACTTTGTTTCCCCTAAAAATCATTAACTTAGGGTTCGCTCAAAAAAGGATGCAAAGATAATACAAAAACAGGCCTTTGTCAAGGGTATAAATGGTTTAAATAGAAGCTTTTGAATAATAGCAGATCTTCTGGTGTATAAATGTAACTAGACTAGGCGTGTTTATTGGCTTGTGTGCACTTCTTATTATGGTGATAATTAGAAGATTCCATAAGAATATAAAGGCTATATTGGGAAATACCTCTTTAAATATTCCTAAACCTATGATGTTTATGATATTATTATAAAATTGGGTTTGTTTAAAAAATGGACACATTTTGTTGTTTCAAATAGATGAACATCAGAAAAATACTGATTTTTTAAAGATCAGGTATTCACGCTTTTTTCCTAATGGATTTTTATTTTCTTTTGTAGCTGGGGGAAAACGCCATATTTGGCATCTTATATTTGGTCGAAAAACGACAAAGAATGTGTTCTCCCTTTATAATTAAGTTTATATTGAAAAAATAAATCATATGAGTAATCAAACAATTAGCAGCCCTAACCCATTGGTTCAATACTTGCAAAAACAGCCCAAAGATTTTACGAAATCTGATATTATTAAGTATATTTTGGAAAATGGTATTGAAATGTTGAACTTTAGATATACCGGAGGAGATGGAAGGTTGAAGACTTTGAACTTTGTAGTTTATGACGAAGATCAACTAGAAGAAGTATTAAGCTCAGGAGAAAGAGTTGATGGCTCTAGTTTATTCCCATATATTGAAGCTGGAAATAGCGATCTATATGTTATTCCTCGTTTCAGGACAGCTTTTGTTAACCCGTTTAGTGAACTCCCAACCATTGATATCCTTTGTGGTTTCTATGATAAAAGTGGTGAACCTTTTGATGGTTCTCCAGCCTATACTTTGCATAAAGCACATCATGTGCTGAAAGAAAAGACGGGTTTTGAATTCGAAGTGATGGGTGAATTAGAATACTATGTCATTAGCGAAAAAGAACCTTATTTTGTAGCCGATGACCAAAGAGGGTACCACGAAAGTACACCTTTTACTAAATGGGAAGAATTACGTCGCGAAGCCATGTATGCCATTGCCACAGTAGGTGGAAATATTAAATATGGTCACTCAGAAGTAGGAAACTTTACCGTAGGAAACCTCGAATACGAACAAAACGAGATTGAGTTTAAGCCTAGTCCTTTAGAAGATGCTGCTGATCAATTGGTGATTGCAAAATGGGTAATGAGAACTTTGGCTCATAATTATGGTGTTACTATTACTTTCGCGCCTAAAATTACTGTTGGTAAAGCTGGAAGTGGTTTGCATATCCATACTCGTTTAATGAAAGATGGTAAAAATGTAATGATAGAGGATGGTAAGATTAGTGATGTGGCTAAGAGAGCCATAGCTGGTTATCTAAAATTAGCTCCTTCTATTTCCGCATTTGGTAACACCAATCCAACCAGTTATTTCCGTTTGGTACCCCATCAAGAAGCACCTACAAATATATGCTGGGGCGATAGAAATCGTTCTGTATTGGTAAGAGTACCTTTAGGTTGGACGGGTCAGATGAACATGTTGAAGCATGCCAATCCACTTGAAAGCGATGTTATTGAAGATTTCTCTTCAAAACAAACAGTAGAATTCCGTTGTCCAGATGGTAGTGCTGATATTTATCTATTATTGGCTGGGTTGACAGTTGCTGCTCGTCATGGTTTAGAATGTAAAGACAGTTTGGCTTATGCTGAAAAGACATATGTGGATGTAAATATCTTCGATGATGCACATAAAAGCAGAGTTGAGGAATTAGAACAATTGCCTATTAGTTGTCATCATTCTTCTCTCGAACTTGACAGACAAAGAGAAGAATACCTCAAATACGGAGTCTTCAATGAACTAACCGTGGATGGGATCATCAAGAAACTTCGCGATTTTCAAGACGAAAACATTCGGGAAGAAGTAGGCAATGATGACGAAAAGATTTTAGCACTAGTTGACAAATATTTCCATTGTGGATAATTTGCAAGTATAAGATTTACAATATAATGATAGGGCAATTGGAAACATTTGCCCTATTTGTTTATCAAGAAACAACTGTTTATATTTGCCCCATCTAAAGACTTCAGAAAATGAATTAAATCTTTAGATTTGCATTAAAATTATTAACTAAATCTTATAAACAATGAAAAAATTAGCGTTAGCATTATTTACTATTTTAATGATGTCCGTTGGAGCACAAGCTCAACATGTATTTAATAAAGGTGATATGGGTATCAATGCAGGATTAGGTGTTGGTGGACTTGGAGGGCTTTATCCTTCTATTGAAGCTTCATTTGAACTTGGAGTTATTCCTACTGGAGATATTGGACTGGTTTCGTTTGGTGGTGTTGTAGGTTGGAAATATTCTAGACAAACTTACGATTATTGGTATTATAATGAGACTTTACATTATAATCAGTTTATTATTGGTGGTAGAGGTACTTGGCACCTTCACTCATTCACTAGTGATAAATACGATGTTTATGGTGGTGTTGGTGTAGGTCTTAGGCTACATGCTGATTATAATTATGATAGCTGGGATGATCAAGAAGGTTGGACACCAACAAAAGATTCAAAAGCATCTATTTATGAAGAAATATTTGTGGGTGGTCGTATGATGTTAAATCCTGGTTTTGGCTTATTTGCTGAAGTGGGATACAGTAGAATTTCTAATGTTCGTTTTGGTTTAACGTTCACAATGTAATCCATAGAACTAAAAATATATAGCCGATGGAAGCCATTCTATCGGCTTTTTTATTTTACGTGATTAAATATCTCTAAATCTGTGTATTTTTGCAGATTCAAAATTTAAGAATATGACAACATCTGATAATAAGCCTGAAGAAACAAGAGCAAAGCTCAATTTCATCGAACAGATTATAGAACAAGATATAAAAGCAGGTAAAAATGAAGCTAAGGTTCATACCCGCTTTCCTCCCGAGCCTAATGGATATTTACATATTGGCCATGCTAAATCTATTTGCCTCAACTTTGGAATTGCCGATAAGTATAATGGAGAGTGCAATTTAAGATTCGATGATACCAATCCTGTGAAGGAGGATGTGGAATATGTGGACTCTATTATTGAGGATGTAAAATGGTTGGGATTCGATTGGGAAGATAGATTATACTTTGCTTCCGATTATTTTGATCAGATGTATGATTTTGCAATTCGATTAATCAAAGAAGGCAAAGCCTATGTTTGTGAATTGACTGCCGAGGAAGTAAGTACCATGCGTGGGACTCCTCAAAAGCCTTCACAGCCAAGTCCATATCGCGTCAGAACAGTGGAAGAAAATCTTGATTTATTCAAAAGAATGAAGGATGGAGAATTTGAGGATGGTAGCAAAACACTTAGGGCTAAAATTGATTTAGCCTCTGCTAATATGCAGTTACGCGACCCTGCTATTTATCGCATTCGCCATGCACATCATCACCGTACTGGTGATAAATGGTGTATTTATCCAATGTACGACTGGGCTCATGGTTTAGAAGATAGTATAGAAAATATTACACATTCTCTTTGTACTTTAGAATTTGAAAATCATCGCCCATTATACGATTGGTTCTTGAATCAATTAGAAGTTCACCATCCTCAACAAATTGAGTTTGCGCGTTTAAATCTCACTTATACTGTGATGAGTAAGCGTAAATTATTACAATTGGTTGAAGATAATTTGGTGAATGGGTGGGATGACCCTCGTATGCCTACTATTGGTGGAATGCGTCGTAGAGGTTTTACGCCTGCCAGTCTTAGAAATTTCTCCGATACCATAGGAATTGCCAAGCGCGATAATATAATTGATGTGGCCCTTCTGGAACATCATGTGAGAGAAGATTTAAATAAAGTAGCCAACAGAGTAATGGGAGTTTTAGATCCTCTCAAAGTGGTGATCACCAATTATCCTGAAGGACAAACAGAAGAAGTAGAAGCCATCAATAATCCTGAGGACGAAAGTGCTGGAACCCGTATGCTTCCATTTAGTAGAGAAATTTATATCGAAAGAAGCGATTATATGGAGGATGCTCCTAAGAAATTCTTCCGCATGACTTTAGGTAAAGAAGTTCGATTGAAATATGCTTATTTTGCTACTTGTAATGAAGTGATAAAAGATGAGGATGGTAAAATTATAGAATTGCGCTGTACTTACGATCCGTTGTCAAAAGGAGGAAAATCTCCAGATGGTAGAAAAGTAAAAGGAGCCATGCATTGGGTGGATGCGAGTGATAACGTTGAGGCCGAAATTCGCCTTTACGATAGATTATTTACTGTTGAATCTCCAGATACCGATAAAGAAAAAGACTTCAAAGAATTCTTAAATCCTGATAGTTTAAATATTATCGAGAAAGCTTATGTGGAGCGTTCTGTAAAAGGAAAAGAGCCACTAACTCATTATCAATTTGAGCGTACTGGATATTTCAATATCGATAAAGACAGTACTGATGAGAAAATGGTTTTCAATAGAACTGTTGGACTTAAAGGTGGGTTTGATAAGAAATAATAATCCTTATTCTTAAGATATTTTGCAGAGGCATTTGAGGTTTTAATCCTTGAATGCCTTTTTTTTATGAATGAACATTGCAAATTGGAGCTATTACACAAAATGCACTAAGGATCCACAAAAGACACAAAATATAATGTTGTTATACTTTCTTTTTTGAGTTTTTAGTGCCTTCTATGTGGACCTTTGAGTTATAATTTAGTAGCTTGGTAATGTTGAGAAAGAGAAGATTGATTCTCATTATTATTGTAAATTGAAGCTATTGCACAAAACGCACTAAGGATTCACAAAAGGCACAAAACTTTATAGTCATATTTCTTCGTGCTAGGTCCTTTGAGTCTTTAGTGTCTTCTTTGTGGAACTTCGTGTTATAGCTTTTTAGGCTGGTAATGTTGAGAAAGAGAAATCTGATTCACATGATAATTGAATTTTGAAGCTATTGCACAAAACACACAAAGGAAACACAAAAGGTACAAAACATATTATCGAATATTTTTTTCTTAGTGCTTTTAGTGTCTTCTTTGTGGAACTTCGTGGTATAGCTTATCAGGTCCGTGGTATTATGAAAGTGAAGGATGAATAGGACTAAATATCAAATTGGAGCTATTACACAAAATGCACTATGGATACACAAAAGACACAAAAACATATCGTAGAATCTTTTCTCTTAGATCCATAGCTTGACAAGCACGTGGTGATGATAAAGACAAAAGAAAAAGTTAATTAATGGAAATAGCTCGCAAATCTGATTACATTTGTTTTCTAAATGAAAAAATTATTAGCAGGTTGAAGAAATTAGTTTACATATTTATGGCCATTTTATGGTTCTCTGCCAGTACTGGTTTTAGTGTGACCAAGCACTATTGTAGTGGCAAATATATAACTATGTCTATTAATTCAACTCCCGAATCTTGTTGTGATGATGGGGATTGCTGCCGTAATGAAAGTGAAGCATTTCAATTAGATGAAGATACTGTATTTCAGGTAGATCTCATTGTTGATGAAGCTCCCTCATTTGATATCATGGTTTTCGAAAACGAATTTTTCCAATTGGATTCTTTTGAGGATATCAATTCTTTATATCTAGATAGAGTTCATATTCCACCGCCGAATTTGCCAGATATACTGGCCAGTTTCCAGTCTTTTATTTTATGATTTTTATTTGATGAATAGGATAGCTTGAGGAATTATTTCTTCAGGCTAATGTTGTGTATTTATTCTATCAAATTAATAATCATGCAAAATGCTAAATAAAACCATCAAGTTTTTTCTTGAAAACAGATTGGTGACTTTCCTTTTACTTTTTACATTCATTCTTTGGGGTGTAATCAGTTCTCCTTTTGGATGGGAGACCGGAATCTTACCACGAGACCCTGTCCCTGTTGATGCCATTCCCGATATAGGAGAGAATCAACAAATAGTATATACGCAATGGCCAGGTCGATCGCCACAAGATATAGACGATCAAATATCTTATCCTCTAACCACTTCTCTTTTGGGTATTCCAGGAGTGAAGACCATACGTAGTAATTCCATCTTTGGAGTTTCTAGTATCTATATTATTTTTGAGGATGGATTAGATTTCTACTGGACCCGTACTCGTATACTCGAGAAACTCAATTCACTTCCTCCCGGTACTTTGCCCCCTGATGTCATACCTTCTTTAGGCCCAGATGCCACTGCTTTAGGGCAAGTCTATTGGTATACATTAGAAGGAAGAAATAAAGATGGCGAACCTTCTGGTGATTGGGATCCTCAAGAGCTCAGGAGTATCCAGGATTTCTATGTGAAATATGCATTAACGGCTGCAAAGGGAGTTTCGGAAGTAGCTTCAATTGGCGGCTTCGTGAAAGAGTATCAAATAGATATTGATCCCATAGCCATGAAAGCTCATGGTGTAAATATTGCTCAGATAATGAATGCAGTTAAAAAGAGTAATCTGGATATTGGTGCTAGAACAATAGAGTTCAATAGAGTAGAATATTTAATCCGTGCATTGGGTTATGTGAAAACACTATCAGAACTTGAAGAAAGTGTGGTTGCAGTTAATGAAAATGTTCCCATTCGAATAAAAGATGTGGCAAAAGTCAACTTTGGCCCTGCCACCAGAAGAGGTGGATTGGATAAAGGAGGAGCAGAAGCTGTGGGAGGTGTTGTGGTGGCACGATATGGCTCTAATCCATTAGAAGTTATAGAGAATGTTAAAGCAAAAATAGCAGAGATAAGTCCAGGCCTTCCTTCTAAAACCCTGGCAGATGGGAGTGTCTCGAAAGTAACTTTGATTCCCTTCTACGATCGTACGGGTTTAATCAAAGAAACACTAGGAACCTTAGAGGAGGCTTTATCATTGGAGATCCTCATCAGCATCATCGTCATCATTGTATTGATGTTGAATTTGCGAGCCAGCATTTTAATTACAACTCTTCTACCAATAGGCGTTTTAATGACTTTTATCGTGATGAGGCGATTTGGTGTGGATGCTAATATTGTGGCTTTATCAGGTATTGCTATTGCCATAGGAGTGATGGTGGATGTGGGAGTCGTCTTTACAGAGAACATCATTAGGCATATAGAAATGGCCAAAAATGTGGGCGCCAAAGGAAAGCAATTATTAGGTGTGGTTTATGAAGCGACCACCGAAGTAGCAGGAGCAGTTATAACGGCATTAACAACAACCGTCGTAAGTTTCCTTCCCGTATTTGCTATGGAAGCTGCCGAAGGTAAACTTTTTAGACCTTTGGCTTTCACAAAGACCTTTGCCATGCTTTCGGCTTTAATTATTGGTTTGATTATCATACCAGCGTTGGCTCACTTTATCTTTTCTATCAAATTCGACAAGAAGAAAGTCCGTTGGATTTGGAATGGATTACTCATCTTGGGCGGATTTGTCCTCTTATTTATTTCTGGTAATTTCATCACTTTAGGGATGATAGCGATCGGAATTAATAATATCATGGAATTCAAATGGTCTGAAAAATACCGAAAGTTTCCAAATTATATCAATATTTCTATCATCTTAATGGTGGTGGTTTATTTCTTAACCAAAGCATGGATGCCTCTTGGAGCTCAACAATCTTTGTTCTCCAATTTCATTTTTGTAATCTCTATTATCGTTTTTGTTTTGGCATTTATGATGGCGATGGTGCATTTCTATCGTCAAATACTTTCTTGGTGTTTAAATCATAAGTGGTTCTTTTTAAGCTTTCCTATCATTCTAATCCTATTTGGTTTAATGACTTGGCAAGGAATAGATAAGATTGGTGGTTTTGTTCCTGAAAGCATTAAGGAATCAAAAACTTGGAAGTCGCTAGATGAATCATTACCTGGTATAGGGAAAGAGTTTATGCCAAATCTAGACGAAGGAAGCTTTTTGTTAATGCCAACCACCATGCCGCATTCTGGGATTGAAGAGAATTTGGAAGTCATTAGAATCTTAGATAAAAAAGTAAATGCCATTCCAGAAGTTGAGAATGTCATCGGTAAATGGGGAAGAGTGAATTCAGCATTGGATCCTGCACCTGTTTCCATGTATGAGAATGTAATCAATTATAAATCTGAGTATATCTTAAATGAACATGGAAAGCGACTTCGATTTAAAGTAGATGGAGAAGGCGCTTTTGTACTTAAAGATGGCAGTACCTATCATCCAAGGGAGGAAGAGTTTAAGGTCATTGAAAGGGAAAATCTAATTGTTGAGGAAGATGGAGAATATTTTCGTCAATGGAGAGAGAATATAAATTCTCCTGATGATATTTGGAAAGAGATAGTTCATCATTCTAGTATTCCAGGACTCACCTCCGCGCCTAAATTACAACCCATTCAAACTCGCTTGGTCATGTTGCAAACCGGAATGCGGGCCCCCATGGGCATGAAAGTTTATGGCCCTGATTTGGAATCCATTGAAAAGGTGGGCTATGAATTGGAGAAGCTTTTAAAAGAGGTGGAAGGCGTTTCTGCTATGTCGGTTTTTGCTGATAGAGTTGTTGGGAAGCCTTACCTAGAGCTCAATATTAAAAGAAAAGAATTAGCTCGTTATGGGCTTACCATTCAAGACTTGCAAGGAATTATTGGTAGTGCAATTGGAGGAATGCAACTTTCTACCAGTGTAGAAGGCCGCGAACGCTATCCCATCCGATTAAGATATGCTAGAGAATATAGAGATCATCCTGAAGGCTTAAAGAAAATTTTAATTCCTACACCCATGGGACAACAAATTCCTTTGGGAGAACTCGTAGATATTGAGTATTCTCGAGGACCACAAATGGTCAAAAGTGAAAATACCTTTTTAGTGGGCTATGTTATTTTTGATAAGCAAGAAGGCTTTGCTGAAGTGGATGTGGTAGAAAATGCTCAGAAGTATTTGGAGGATAAGATGGAGACTGGTGAACTGGTGATGCCTGAAGGTGTGAATTTTATTTTCACTGGAAACTATGAGAACCAAATTAGAGCGACCAAACGTCTCTTGTTGATTATACCAATATGTTTAGTGGTGATTTTTCTGATCCTGTATTTTCAGTTTCGTTCGGTGATTACCTCCTCATTAATTTTCTCAGGAATAATAGTGGCTCTGGCTGGAGGCTTTATCATGATTTGGCTTTATGGCCAGCCTTGGTTTTTAGATTTCTCCATTTTTGGCACCAATATGCGTGATTTGTTTCAAGTGAGAACCATCAATTTAAGTGTGGCGGTTTGGGTTGGTTTCATTGCCCTGTTTGGAGTGGCTACCGATGATGGTGTATTAATTAGCACCCATTTAAAACAACTTTTCGAGAAGAATAAGCCAAAGAACAAAGCAGAAGTAAGAGCATTGGTGATAGAGGCCGGAATGAAAAGAGTGAGGCCTGCTATGATGACAACTGCAACTACAGTTATTGCTTTGCTCCCCGTGCTGACCTCTACTGGAAAAGGCTCCGATATTATGGTACCAATGGCCATCCCACTATTTGGAGGAATGACTATAGAAGTGCTCACCATGTTTGTGGTACCTGTTTTATACAGCATGTGGCAAGAAAGAAAACTGAAGGAAGAATCCATCAACGAATTAACAGAAGGAGGAGCGATATGAAAAAGATAATCGTCATTTGTATTTGCATATTGGGTTTTCAAATGAGCTATGCTCAAGAAGATTTACAGGTTTATTTGAAGGCAGCAGCCCAGAATAATCCGGGATTACAAGTCAAGTTCAATGAATATATGGCTGCTTTGGAAGTCATTCCTCAAGTAGGTAGTTTGCCAGATCCAAGCTTTGCCTTTGGCTATTTCATCCTTCCAGTTGAAACCCGTGAAGGTCCTCAGATTGCTAAAGTATCAGCCAATCAAATGTTTCCTTGGTTTGGTAGTCTGCAAGCCAAAGAAGATGTGGCTGTTCAACTGGCAAAAGCAAAATATGAAGCTTTTGAGGAGGCCAAGTCCATATTATTCAACGAAGTAAAAGCTACCTATTATAATCTCTATTTTACTCGTAAGGCTATTTTTGTGATGTCTGAAAATCAGAGCATATTGCATGTCTTTAAGCAATTAGCCCTCACCAAAATTGAAACCGGAAAAGCCAGCCTTAACGATGAACTAAGAGTGGAAATGGAATTGGCTGATTTGGAAAATCAGTTGGCTCTTGTTCAAGATAAATATGAAGTGCTTTCTATCACTTTCAATAATCTATTAAATGTAGATAATGAGTCTATAATTTCCATTCCAGATCTTATTTGGGAGCAGGATTTGAAACTCGATAAAAAAGCCTTGTTGGATAGTATATATGCTAATAATCATCAGCTTTTGAGTCTGGAATATCAATATCATTCTTTGGAATCTCGTCAGCAAGTGGCTAAAAAAGCGGGTTTACCCAATATCTCAATAGGCATAGATTATACTTTTATTGGAAAAGGAGAAAATAACCTATCTGGCAAAGATGCGCTCTTGTTTCCCAAAATAGGAATTACCATTCCTCTATATCGAAACAAGTATAAAGCTATGGTTAATGAAGTATTGTATTTGCAAGCTGCAAAAACAGAAGAGAAATTTGAGAAAGAACTCGTATTGGAAACCATTTTCGAGAATGCTTTTAAAGACTATAAAGATGCACAACGACGAATCTCACATTATTCTAGTCAAGGGAAATTGGCTAAGCAATCACTAAAGCTTATTGAAGTGGAATATTCCACCAATGCAAAGGGATTTGAAGAAATGCTACGCATGGAACGACGGCTTTTAAAATATGATTTGGAATTGGAGAAAGCTAGAGTAGATAAGCTAGCGTCCATTGCTTTTGTTCAATATTTAATGGGTCAATAAAAAACAGAAAAATGAAAAATATAAAACAATATATATACGTCATCATTCCCACATTGATTATAGGAATGTTGATAGGTTGGATGTTCTTGGGTGGAAGCAGTCAACCTTCAGATGATGAGCACAATCATGAACATCAAGAGGAAGAAGTAGAAACCATGTATACCTGCTCCATGCATCCTCAAATTAAGCAAAACAAACCCGGTCTTTGCCCCATTTGTGCTATGGATTTAGTTCCCATGCAAACCATGGGTTCAGGTGGTGATCATGCTTCTTCAAATGAAATCAGCATGACTAAGGCAGCCGCAAGTTTAGCCAATATTCAAACTTTAATAGTGGAGGAGGCTTTGCCAATGAAAGACTTGTTTTTGCAAGGAAAGGTAAAGGCCGATGAACGCAATATTGCCGAAATCACGGCTCGTTATGGGGGGCGGATAGAAAAGCTATTTGTGAATTTTACTGGCCAACAAGTGAAAAAGGGGGAGCTTTTGGCCACTATATATTCTCCTGATTTGGTTTCAGCACAAAAAGAATTATTAGAAGCGCTTTCTTTTATAGATACCCGTCCAGCTTTGTATGATGCAGCCATAGCTAAGCTTAAATTATGGGACTTATCAAAATCTCAAATCAAAGCCATAGAAGAAAATGGAGAACCACAGCTCTATTTTGATGTGTTTTCTCCAATTTCAGGAACAGTAAGTGGCAGACATGTCACAGAAGGGGATTATGTGAAAGAAGGTAAAGGCATGTTGCAAGTAATAGATCTCACCAAAGTTTGGGTGCTTTTTGATGCATATGAAAGCGATTTGCCTTGGATTAAAATAGGTGATGAAATCAATTTTAAAATTAAGGCTTTGGCCCAAAAGGAGTTTAGTGGAAAGGTCTCTTTTATTGATGCTTTTCTGAATCCAAAGACCAGAGTGGTGCAGGTGAGAGTAGAACTAGATAATTCGGATTTGTCTCTGAAGCCAGAAATGTTTGTGGATGGTGTTCTACATTCAGAATCGGCATCAGAGGAATTAGAAATTTTAATTCCACAATCATCAATTTTATGGACTGGAAAGCGAGCTGTAGTTTATATAAAAGTTCCTGAAAGAAATTCTCCCACATTTCTGTATAGAGAAATTGATTTAGGTGCTGAGGTTGGCGATTATTATATTGTGAAATCCGGATTAGAAGTCGGTGAAGAGATCGCCGTAAATGGAGTGTTTAAAATAGATGCCTCAGCACAATTATCTGGTTTGCCCAGCATGATGAATCCAGGGGGTGGAGCAGTAAGTTCAGGACATGATCATGGTGAAATGCCTAGTTTGGAGAATGCTGATGACGCTTTTACGGTGTATGGAAATTGCAGTATGTGTAAAGAAAGAATAGAAACTGCAGCCTTATCAGTAGCAGGAGTAGAACATGTCAATTGGGATGAAAATACCAAGAGTTTATACCTTCATCATGAGTCGGTAGATTTGGCGGAAGTACATCAGGCTATAGCTCATGTTGGGCATGATACTGATTTGGAAACCTCCCCAAATGAAGTCTATGAGTCCCTACATGAATGTTGTAAATACGATAGGCCTCAGAACTTAAAACTAGAAGAAATTAAGGTTTATGGAAACTGTGGTATGTGTAAAGAAAGAATTGAAACTGCGGTTTTGGAGCTTCAGGGTGTGGTGAAAGCCGATTGGGATTCAGAAACCACTATGCTCAAACTGAGTATTAATCCTGAGGAGGTAAGTATGGGACTTATTCATCAAGAATTGGCTCAAGTTGGGCATGATACCGAATTGGCAAAAGCCCCTGATGCCGTTTATGAGCAATTACATGCTTGTTGTAAATATGAAAGAAGTAAATAATAACAAATTAAAAATTAGAAACATGAAAAAGCAATTCAGTTTATTATTAGCCATGGTATTAATGTTTGGCTTTTCTGCCATAGCGGGAAATGTGACCAAAGAGAAATTTAAAGTTTACGGTAACTGCGGAATGTGTGAGAAGACCATAGAAAAAGCAGTAAAGAATGTTGATGGGGTGAAAAAAGCCAATTGGAATCAAAAAACTAAAATGATGGAAATTACCTTTGATGCTGAAAAAACCAATATTGAAGCTATTCATCAGGCAATTGCCGATGTGGGGTACGATACAGAAAATGCAACTGCAAAGGATGAGGTCTATGAGGCTTTACATTCTTGTTGTAAATATGATAGACCGGAAAGGTAAGTTTTGAGAGTGCATTTGATCGGTATTATTTAAACAACAAAGGAGAGAAGATGAATTGTATACAAGATAAACACTGTTGTAGTTGTTCTATGAAATCACCACTTTTTCAAGTGCTGACAGAAGAAGAATTAGAATTAATCAATGTCAACAAAAGGCAAGTAAGGTTTAAGAAAGGAGAAATCATAGTGAAGCAAGGGGCGCCTATGTCCCATGTGATCAGTTTCACCTCTGGTATTGCCAAGGTTTATATTGAGGCTTCGGGCAATCGAAACTTATTGTTGCAATTTATAAAACCCACCAATTTCTTGGGTGCTCCAGGCATATTTGCCGATCAAATTCACTATTCTTCAGTAAGCGCTATTGAGGAGTCCTCCGTTTGTTTTATCGACATCCACATTTTTAAAAAGGTGATAAAAATGAATGAGAGATTTGCAGAGCAGTTTATGGAGTTGATCAGTTGGAATGGAATTTTTAATTACGAGCGCTTTACTTGTTTAACTCATAAAAATACCCATGGTCGATTGGCTGACAGCTTAATCTATTTACATGAAAAGATATTTGATGATAGAGACCATCTCATTTCTATTTCAAGACAAGATATGGCCGAGCTTACAGGAATGTCGAAGGATACAGTAATAAGAACTTTGAAGGAGTTGAACGAGGAGGGCGTCATTGAAATTATTAAAAATGACATTCGGATATTGGAAATAGATAAGTTGCAAAAGATTAGTATGATCAGTTAGGATTTTATTGGTCTCATTCGTTTTTAAAACTATACACTTTAGTGTTTCGGTTTCTATATACTTCATGGTTCGAAGTCGGGAGTCAGAAGCTAGAAGTAAATCTACTTCGGGCTTCCATCCATAATTGGTCATTATTAGAACGAATATTATTCCTAAAACAAACCTATGCTAATTCAGTCCATAGTGGTTTAGCTTTGATGCTACTTTCTTGAAATAATAGGGAGTAAAAAGGCGATATACAACGTAAAATTCTAGGATTAAATCGAAATATACTCGTCACGTAAGGGTAGGGATTAGTGTTGTTTTCAAGGTGATAATAATACTTTTGTGATACAAAAACCTAATTAACAATACCCTTATGAA
The DNA here is from genome assembly GCF_013166655.1 of Lentimicrobium sp. L6. NCBI lineage: Bacteria > Pseudomonadati > Bacteroidota > Bacteroidia > Bacteroidales > Lentimicrobiaceae > Lentimicrobium > Lentimicrobium sp. L6. Next base: position 3,622 of record NZ_JABKCA010000023.1, on the reverse strand, counting down.
AATAAAATCTACGTTTATCCTAGTGATGGCTATTCTGTTGGCTGCCCCATCTTTATTTGCTCAAACTAAAGATGATTTCACAGTAAGATTCATCACCCTTGGCAATTGTTATACTTGTAAAGTAAGGGTAGAGGCAAAACTTAATGCCATGGAAGGGGTTAGTTTTTCCAAATACGATCCTTTTTATGCAGAAACTACGGTTACCTTCGATGAGTTTGTTACCGATACTTATATCATTATGCAAGCTGTTGCAGATACAGGTCACGATACCGAATGGTTCAGAGCTCCCGATGAAGCATATCAGCTGTTGATAGGCACTTGTTGTGAATATGAACGAACTATCAATTATGATGATGTTCAAATGGGTTATTTGAGTTTAATGGGTATCTACGTTGGACATGTAGCTGTAAATGAGTATGACTACCTAAGTGATATTTCAGTTTTTCCAAGTATTAGCAGTGGTAGGTATAGCATTAACTTGAATGATACACCAAGTATTCTAAATGCTAAAATTCAAGTCTTCTCCATGCAAGGTCAAATGGTATATTCAAGCTCCATTGAGGATGGTAATAATCAGGAAATAGACCTAACAAATAAAGTAAATGGAACATATATGGTCATGATCTCTAGTAATGGGATGGCCGTTTCAAGCACAAAAATAATTAAACAATAAACCCATGAAATATACAATAATAGCCCTGTTGATGCTAGCCACTGTTTTTAGTATCAGTTGCAAGAAAGAAGAAACAACAACACCTAGTACAACAACTACTACTCCTGAGATTTTAAGTCTAACATCTGATAAATCGACCATCAAATTTGGTGGTGAAGAGCCTGCTATCATTACCTGTGAGGCTTCTGGAGGAAATTGTGAATATACTTGGGAAGTTGATCTGGGTGATATCTTTGTATTGAATGAAGATGGATCTCAAGTAAGATTTACAGGTTCGGAATGCTGTATTGGAGATAAGATTATAAAGTGTACAGTGAAGAATGATAAAGGCGAAGTAACGGAAACGGTAACCGTTAATATTTACATTCCCTAAGGTCTATTATCCACATTTTCATAAACACAAAACATGATGAATAGATTCATTATATTGGCTATGGTATTGGCAAGTTTTTGCTGCATCCAAGAAGCCGAAGCCCAATGCTGCGCTGCAGGAAACCCAATAAGCGATGATGGCTCAGCAAGTGGAGGAGGGAAGAAAATATTGGAAGCCGGTATTTTAGGTACTTATAGCTATTCCGATATATACTTCAAAGGGAATGAAAGATCCGATTATGAATATATAGACTATTCCTATTTTATGTATTCCTCTGCAAATCTGGCTTATGGAATTACTGATAAATTAAAAGTGACAGCAGAGATAGGCTACTTTTTTGCCAAGGCTCAATACTTTGTTTTCGATCAGAATAGAAATGCAACTGGCTTAGGAGATCTGGTTTTGGGAGCTCAATATTTAGCTTATCAGAATTGTGAGAAATTCTTCAATATATTTCCAAGAGTAAAAGTGACTTTGCCCGTTGGAACATTCGATCAGGTGGATGGTTCGGTCGTCCTTCCTATCGATATCCAGCCTTCTTCTGGTTCTTATAAATATCAGATTGGGCTTTTGTTTTCAAAGTTATATATGCAAGGGAAATTGGCCTTGTTCTTTGATAATTCCTTCGAATACTCCCAGCGTATTGAAACGGAGAGAACCAATTATAAGTATGGGAATCTTTATAATAACTCTCTTTATGCGGGATATAAAATTATGTCTAAACTAACTTTAGCTTTACAGTGGAGGTCACAATATAGAGATAAAGCCTCCGATAAAAACAAGGAATTGGTGAATGCAACAGGCGGGCATGTGATGTTTATAGCTCCTCAACTACGATATAATTTCTGGAAGCAATGGAATGTCTCATTAAAATATGATTACCCTTTTTATAAAAACATGAATGGTACTCAATTGACCAATAATTATGCGGTATCTCTACGTTTATCTAAGAGTATCGATTTTAATCATTAGGATGTTTCTGTTCTGCTCTTCAAGTCACCCTTTCCCCAACTCGTCCAATCGCTCCAGCTCCCCAAGTCTCCAAGTCCATCTTCAGCTCTCCAGCTGCCAAATATTACATCCCCAAGAAAAAAAAGGGACACATAAAAAACTTGGGGACAAAATTAAGAAATCTATATTTTTGGCATAAAAATGATCTATGCAAAAAGATATCTCCTATATGTTACTTCCGACGAGTTTTTTAGATTACTTTGAAGTAATATCGGTAAAAGAGCTATGTGATTTAGAGACAAAGCAAGAGCTTTTTCAAATTGAATTAGAGGAGAAGAATCAGCTTCCCCATGGCTATAATCAAGACGCATATCAGTCAAAAGGTTTTTACCCATCAAAGACGATTCAAGATTTCCCTGTACGTGGGAAAGCATTATATTTAAGCATAAAACGAAGGCGATGGCGTTCAAAAGACGGTTTATCACCAGACCTAAAAGGAGATTATACTTTTATAGCAGAGGGTTCTAAAATAACAAAGGAACTGTCTGATTTTTTAAAAGGTACAGGTAGAGACCCGAGTAGATACCATTAGTAATATAGCCAGCTATTATTGTATTAAGCCAGATAAACTAAGGCGTAATTATAAAGATCATAGCAGTGATTTTAAAGATTGGGATCAAAAGAAACATGCAGAAGATTATATGATTTTCCCAGAAAACATAGGAGAATTCTTAAGTATAGATGAAGTTTCTTTGTCACAAGGAGAGTTGTATACCTTTGTTACAAACAAGCAGGGTAAAGGAAAAAAAGGAACACTTGTAGCTAGCATAAAAGGCACTTTATCTAATGATATATCAAGTGTTGTAAATCTCAAACCCTTAGAACAAAGGAAAAGGGTTAAAGAAGTTACTTTAGATATGGCAAAAAACATGGAGGCTAGTATGCGAATAAGCTTTCCTAATGCTGACTTCGTAATTGATAGGTTTCATGTCGTTAAATTGGTAATAGAATCATTACAGCAAATCCGAATCAAATTAAGATGGAAAGCAATTGATGAAGAGAACAAGGCTATTTCTGAAGCTAAAAAGAATGGTGAAAGATATGTTCCCAAAGAGTTTTCAAATGGAGATACAGTGAAACAGCTACTTGCCAGAAGTAGATTTCTTCTTTTTAAATGTTCATCAAAATGGACATATACCCAAAAGCTAAGAGCTAAAATACTATTTAAAGAATACCCCAAATTAATGGTAGCATATAAAATTACAATGGTGTTCAGAAACATCTATGAGTTAAGAAATAAACAAGTGGCTGAACGTAACTTCATAAACTGGATAACAAGTGTGTTCGCTAATAAGATGGAAAACTTCTACACAGCAGCAAATTCTATTGGAACTAATATGGAGAATATAACAAACTTCTTTTTAAACAGAAATACAAATGCTAATGCGGAGTCTTTCAACTCAAAGATCAAACTCTTCAGAGCGAATTTAAGAGGGGTGTCTGATACTAATTTCCTTCTCTTTAGATTGCAGAAGCTTTTTGCTTAATCCCCAAGTTTTTAAACTGACCCGTCATTTCAGGAGTGGTTTGGTTCACGAGTACCTTATGCGACTTGTATCCAATAA